>NZ_JBVHWW010000020.1:30534-162647 GCF_055563995.1 Streptomyces sp. NPDC029164
AACCACCACAACCCCCCCCCCCCCCCCCCCCCCCCCCCCCCCCCTTTCGCACGCCCCCCCCCCCCCCCCCCCCCGGGGGGGGCGCCCCCCCCCCCCCCCCCCCCCCCCCTCCGGCGTTCGCCCCGCACCCCCGTGGCGGGGCAGCCGCCTTACAGGGTCGCGAGGAACGTCCCGACGGCGTCGTTGACGCCCCGGGGGTCCGTGAAGGGCACGAAGTGGTCGCCGTTCAGGGGGGTACAGGAGGTCTTGGGGCGGCGCGCGACCATCGCGTCGGCGGTGTCCTGGCGCAGGACCTGGCTGTGGACCGCGTGGATCAGCAGGGCCGGGCAGGTGCTCGCGAGCCAGGCGCCCCAGTGGTCGCCGCGGCAGGCCTCGATGGAGTCGAGCATGTCCTGAGGGTGGAACGGCAGCCGCCAGCCCTCGCCTGAGGGGAGCGGACGCAGGGCTTGCTCGACGAATGGGGATCCCACCGGCCCGGCGGCTGCGAGCAGTTCCTCGCGGGTGGGGGCGGTGTACCGCATGCCGTGCAGGAAGTCGAAGAGGGGGCCCTCGGTGGTGGGCCGGATCTCGACGGTGGCGTCGATGTTGACGAGTGCGGAGATCCGGTCGGGGTGGGCGGCGGCGAGGTGATAGGCGTTGACGCCGCCGAGGGAGTAGCCGAGGAGGGCCACGGGGGCGTCCAGGCCGAGGTGGTCGAGGAGGGCGACCGCGTCGCAGACGTAGCCCTCGCGGCGGTAGTCGGGCGCCCGGTCGGAGCTGCCGTGGCCGCGCTGGTCGGGGGCGATGACCCGCCAGCCGTCGCCGAGGGCGGCGGCGAGTCCCGTGAAGGCGAGGCCCTCGGACATGCCGCCGTGCAGGGCGAGCAGCGGGCGGCCGGGGCCGCCGAAGTCCAGGTAGGAGAGGGTCCGGTCGTCGATCTTCAGCTCGTGGCGCATGGCTCGTGCCTCCCGTGGGCCCGTGGATCTTCCGATGGCTTCACCCTGCCAGGACTTGGGCAGGTGCGCAATACGATTGTGTAGCGCACTTGCCCAAAGCCTTGCGCGGATACGATCCCGGCATGGGAAATCGTGAGGACCTGCTGGCCGGAGCGCGCCGCTGCCTGGAGGAGAAGGGGTATCTGCGCACGACCGTGCGCGACATCGCCTCGGCGGCGCAGGTGAGCATGGCCGCGATCGGCTACCACTTCGGATCCCGGGAGGCGCTGCTCAACCAGGCGCTCTTCGCCGCCATGGACGAATGGGCCGCGGGGTCCGGCCGGCTCGCCGGGCAGGGGGACACCGCCGCGGAGCGGTACGCCGACACCTGGGACCGCAAGATCCAGGACTTCGCCGACATGCGCTGGCTCTGGACCGCCAACGTCGAGGCCTTCGTGCACGCGCAGTCCTCGCCCGAGCTGCTCGCGATCCTGGCCGAGGAGCAGCGCAAGTCCCGGCCCATGGTGGCCGCCCAGCTGCGCGGGGTCCCTCAGGAGACGGTCGCCGAGGGGGACGTACGGGCCCTCGGGTCGGTGCACCTCGCGCTGCTGACCGGGGTGATGGTCCAGTGCCTGACCGATCCGGAGGGCGCGCCGAACGGCCGGGAGATCGTCCAGGGGCTGCGCACGATGGTGGAGTTGCTCGAAGGCTGAGGCCGGGGCGGACGTCGGGTCGGGGCCTGAGACCCGTCCTTACCGACGGGTACCCAATTTGAGGTGTCCACGCCATAATCCGTTGCCATCACCGGGTCGGCAAAGGGGCGGGCATGGGCGTGGACATCGGCGTGGGCAGCGGTGTGGGCAGCGGCGCGGGCGTGGGCAGACGGGCCTTCCTGGCCGGAGCGCTGGCCGCGGGCACGGCGCTGGGACTGGGCGCCGCGGCGACGGCTCCGGCCTCGGCCGCGACCCTCGGCACCCAGGACTGGATGGCCGGACTCGGGGACTCCACCGCCCTCCAGCGCATGACCATCCCCGGCACCCATGACTCCGGCGCCACCAAGGGCGGCCTCTACGTCGCCTGCCAGAACACCTCGATCGCCCAGCAGCTCGACTCCGGCATCCGCTTCCTCGACGTCCGCTGCCGGGTGACGGGCGGGTCCTTCGCGATCCACCACGCGGCCTTCTTCCAGGACCTGATGTTCGGCGACGTCCTCGCGGCCTGCTGGAACTTCCTCGCGGCGCACCCCTCCGAGACCGTCCTGATGCGCCTCAAGCAGGAATACTCCACCGACAGCGACGCCACCTTCCGCGCCGTCTTCGACGACTACCTGGACCACCGCGGCTGGCGGCCCCTGTTCCGGATCGCCGACACCCTGCCCACCCTCGGCCAGGCCCGCGGGAAGGTCGTGCTCCTCGCCGACAACGGCGGTCTGCCCGGCCTGCGCTACGGCGACGGCAACGTCTTCGACATCCAGGACGACTACAACACCGAGCCCTTCGCCAAGCGGGGCCGCATCGAGACCCACTTCCGCAAGGCCGTCCAGCAGCCCGGCAAGCTCTTCGTGAACTACGTCAGCACCGCCGCGTACATGCCGCCGCGCTGGAACTCCGACCGTCTCAACCCGCAGGTGCACGCGTTCGTCGACGGCGGTGAACTCGCCGGCCGGACCGGGCTCGGCATCGTCCCGATGGACTTCCCGAACACCCGCTCCGGCCTGGTCCCCTCACTGATCCGGCACAACTGACGGCTCGGAGGGCGGCGGGGCCGGCGCCCCCGGGATGCGGAGCACCGCCTCCGTGCCCGGGCCGCCGCCGGCCGCCGCCCGCAGCTCGGCGCTGCCGCCCGCGCGTGCCGCCGTACGGGCCACGATCGACAGGCCCAGCCCGCTGCCGGGCAGGGCGCGGGCCGACGGGGACCGCCAGAAGCGCTCGAAGACGTGCGGCAGGTCCTCGGCCGGGATGCCGGGCCCGTGGTCCCGTACGGTCAGCTCGCCGGCCCGCAGCGTCACCTCGACCGCGCCGCCCGGCGGGCTGAACTTCACCGCGTTGTCGAGGACGTTGACCACCGCCCGCTCCAGCGCGGCCGCCTCGCCCCGTACGTACCAGGGCGCCAGGTCCGAGTCGAAGCGGAGCTCCGGACCGCGCAGCCGGGCCCGGGACAGCGCGGCCCCGGTGATCTCGTGCAGGGCGACCACCTGGAGCGGGCCGGGAGAGGCCGCGTCCGGCCGGGACAGCTCCTGGAGGTCGCCGATCAGCGAGGCCAGTTCCGTCATCTGCGCCTTGACCGAGGCCAGCAGCTCCCGCCGGTCGTCGGGCGGGATGGCCCGGCCGGTCTCCTCACTGCGGGCGAGCAGCTCGATGTTGGTGCGCAGCGAGGTCAGCGGGGTGCGCAGCTCGTGCCCGGCGTCGGCGATCAGCTGGGCCTGCCGGTCCTGGGAGGAGGCGAGGGCCGCCGTCATCGAGTTGAAGGACCGCGACAGGCGGGCGATCTCGTCGTCGCCCTCGTCGGGGATCCGTACGGTGAGGTCCTCGGTGCGGGCGATGTGCTCGACGGCATCGGTCAGTTCGTCGACGGGCCGCAGTCCCGTACGGGCCACCCACAGACCGGCCGCGCCGGCGCCGACGACCCCGACGCCGCAGACCAGGAGCAGCACCCAGGCCAGGGTGTAGAGGGGCTTGTCGATGTCGGCGAGCGGCTTGGCGACGGACAGTGCGGCGGCCCGCCCGTCGAGGAGGGCGGGCTGGGTGTAGACGCGGACGGCCACCCCGTCCGAGGTGGTCGCGTCGTAGAGGACGGCCCCGCGCCGGCGCTGGGCGACTTCGAGGTCGGTGGCGCTGACCGGCAGGGTGCCCTTGCCGTCGACCCAGCAGTGGCCGCCGTCGGGCAGCACGATCTGCACCTGGGCGCTGAGGTTGTTCGCGGGCCGCTCCGGCAGGGCGTTGCCGGAGACGCAGTTGAGCGCCCGGAACACCTGGTTGGCCTGCGCCTCCGCGTTGGTGGCGCGCAGCGAGCTGTCCAGCTGGTCGCGCAGCTGGGCCCGTACCATCACCCACGACACGGCGGCCACGGCGGCGACGGCCAGGGCCACCGCGACCGTGACGAGCAGGGCCAGCCGGGAGCGCAGCGGGAGCGCGCGGAACCTGGCGGCCGGGCTCACTCGGGCCCGCTCTCGCCGGCGCGCAGGACGTAGCCCACCCCGCGCACGGTGTGGACGAGGCGGGGCTCGCCGCCCGCCTCGGTCTTGCGGCGCAGGTACATCACGTACACGTCCAGGGAGTTGGAGCTGGGCTCGAAGTCGAAGCCCCAGACGGTCTTGAGGATCTGCTCGCGGGTCAGGACCTGGCGCGGGTGCGCGAGGAACATCTCCAGCAGCGTGAACTCCGTACGGGTGAGTTCCACCGGTCGTCCGCCCCGGGTGACCTCGCGGGTCGCGAGGTCCATGCGCAGGTCGCCGAAGGTCAGGGCGTCCTCGTGGCCCTCGCCGCCGGCCTGCGGGGCCGCGTAGGAGCTGCGGCGCAGCAGGGCGCGGACGCGGGCGAAGAGCTCGTCGAGCTCGAAGGGCTTGACGAGGTAGTCGTCGGCGCCCGCGTCGAGGCCGGTGACGCGGTCGCCGACGGTGTCGCGGGCGGTGAGCATCAGCACCGGCGTGACGCTGCCGGCGGCGCGCAGCCGGCGGGCCGCGGTCAGCCCGTCCATCCGGGGCATCTGAATGTCCAGGACGATCAGGTCGGGGGAGTACGAGGCCGCCCGGTCGAGGGCGTCGAGCCCGTCGACGGCGGTCTGCACGGCGTACCCCTCGAAGGCGAGGCTGCGGCGCAGGGCCTCGCGTACGGCCGGTTCGTCGTCGACGACGAGGATCCGCGCTTCGCCTTCGGCGGGATTCATGGATGGGTCTCCCAGAGGTGGTGGTCGGCCGTGGAGTCCGGCGGGTGAGGGCGCCTCCAGCCTCGCACGGACGGGTCAGGGGGTGTCTCGGGGAGACACCCCTCTAGAACGAGGTGCCGAAGCCGTTGGCGGTGGAGCCGTTGCCGTTGCCGTCGGTGGTGGGGGAGCCCGAGCCGCCGGGGCCGCCCTTGCGGAGTGAGTCCAGGTCGGCCTTGACGGTGTTGACCGGGATGGCGAAGCCGAGGCCGACGCTGCCCGCGGCGGAGCCGCCGGAGGAGGGGGAGTAGATCGCGGAGGGCATCCCCACGATCTCGCCGCTCATGTTGACCAGGGCGCCGCCGGAGTTGCCGGGGTTGAGCGAGGCGTCGGTCTGGAGGGCCTTGTACGAGGTGGTGTCCGAGCCGGTGTCCCCGTTGAACTCGCGGCCGCCGAAGGAGAAGGGCCAGCTGCCGCCGTCCTGCTGCCGGCCCTGCGGGGACTGCTGCTCGGACTTCGGCACCTTCACCTCGCGGTTCAGGGCCGAGACGATGCCGCTGGTGACGGTGCCGGTCAGGCCGTCGGGGGAGCCGATGGCGACGACCTCGTCGCCGACCTTGACGTTGCCGGAGTCGCCGAGCTTGGCGGGCTTGAGGCCGCTCGCACCCTGGAGCTTGATGAGGGCGAGGTCCTTGTCGGGGTCGGTGCCGACGATCTCGGCCTTGTACTTCTTGCCGTCGCTCATCGTCACCTGGATCTCGGCGGCGCCGTCCACGACATGGTTGTTGGTGACGATCTCGCCGTCGGCGGTGATGACGATGCCGGAGCCGGTGCCCTGGCCGGACGCGGTGCGGGTGTCGATGCGGACGACCGAGGGGCTGACCTGTTCGGCGACGCCGGAGACGGTGCCCGTGCCGGTGCCCTGCGAGACGTTGGTGCCGTTGACGCCGCCGGAGCCGCCGCTCTGGTGGACCATCAGCTGCTGGACGGCGGCCGCGGTGCCGCCGCCGACGAGGGCCGCGGCGAGCGCGACGGCCGCCAGCAGGGCCACGGGCCGCTTCGCGCGGGGCGCGGGGGCGGCGGCGTGGGCGGGGCCGTCGTGGCGGGCGTCGGGGACGGTCTCGCCGCGGAGGACCGGGGGCTGGTGCGCCTCGTGCCAGCCGGGTGCGGCGGGCGGGTACGAGGGTGGCGGCGGGTACGCCCCGGCCGAGGTGTCCTGCGCCGGGTACTCGCCTTCGCGGCGGAAGCTGTCGGTCATGGCTCTGACTCTGGTGGCCGATGATGAGAGCTTCCTGAGTCTGACCTGAGAAGCCCGACAGAACCTTGTATGCCCCTTATAGGGACTGCTGTTGGCGGCGCAGGGCGGAGCCCCGGGAAGGCGGGCCGCAGGCGAAGGGCCGGGCCTGGCCCGGCGGGTGACACTGCGGACCGCCGGACGGCTAGCGGCAGCCGCAGGAGCGGCGGATCACCAGGGCCGACGGGAACTGCTTCAGGCGTTCGCGGCGGGAGCCGGCCACGCGGAGGCCGTCGTCCAGGACGAGGTCCACTGCGGCGCGGGCCATCGCCGGGCGGTCCGAGGCGATCGTGGTCAGCGGCGGGTCCGTGAGGGCCGCCTCCTTCACGTCGTCGAAGCCGGCCACGGCCAGTTCCCCGGGCACGTCGATGCGCAGCTCCCGCGCCGCGCGCAGCACACCGATCGCCTGGTCGTCCGTGGCGCAGAAGATGGCCGTCGGCCGGTCGGGTCGGGCCAGGACCTCCAGGGCGACCGTGTACGCGTCGTAGCGGTTGTACGGGGCCTCGATGAGCCGGCCCTCCACCGAGCGGCCGGACTCCTGCATGGCCCGCCGCCAGCCCTCGACGTGGTCGGCGACGGGGTCGCCGACGGACGGGGTGTTCTCGACGCCGCCGATGCAGGCGACGTACTCGTGCCCGTGTTCGAGCAGGTGGCGGGTGGCGAGCTGGGCGCCGCCGATGTCGTCCGTGACGACGGCGACGTCGTCGATCGCCTCCGGGCGCTCGTGCAGCAGCACGACCCGCGCGTCCCAGGCCTCGATCTCGCTGGCGGCCTGCTCGCTCATGCCCTGGCTGACCAGGATCAGGCCGGAGACCCGCATGCCGAGGAAGGCCCGCAGGTAGTGGACCTCGCGCTCGGTGCGGTAGTCGGAGTTGCCGACGAGCACCATCTTCCCGCGCTCGGCGGCGGCCTGCTCGACCGCGTGCGCCATCTCCGCGAAGAACGGCTGACGTGCATCGGGGACGATCATGCCTATGAGGTCGGTGCGCCGCGACGCCATCGCCTGGGCGACCCGGTCCGGGCGGTAGCCCAGATCCTTGATCGCGGCGAGGACACGCTCGCGCGTGGCCGGGGCGACCGGCCGGGGTCCGTTGTTGATGACGTAGCTCACGACGGCGGTAGACGTACCCGCAAGTCGTGCCACGTCATCCCGCGTCACCTTGGCCACGCGCGGCAGTCTACGCGGGGTGACCTACCTCTGGGCAGGCCGTCCTGCCGAGTGGACGATCGACGGCTCCTCCGCCGATCGGGTGACGGCCGCGGCCGGCTGCGCGGACGTCTGTGCGGTGGCCTGTGCGCTGGCCTGTGCGGCGGCCTTCGCCGCCGCCTGGGCCGCGGCCTCCGCCGCCGCCCGCTCGACCTTCTCGGGCGTGACGAAGCGGTAGCCGACGTTGCGGACCGTGCCGATCAGCGACTCGTGCTCGGGGCCGAGCTTGGCGCGCAGCCGCCGTACGTGCACGTCCACGGTCCGGGTGCCGCCGAAGTAGTCGTAGCCCCAGACCTCCTGCAGCAGCTGAGCGCGGGTGAAGACCCGGCCCGGGTGCTGCGCGAGGTACTTGAGCAGCTCGAACTCCTTGAAGGTGAGATCCAGCACCCGCCCCTTGAGCTTGGCGGAGTACGTCGCCTCGTCCACCGACAGGTCGCCGTTGCGGATCTCCATCGGGGAATCGTCGGAGCCCAGCTGCTGACGGCCCGTGGCCAGCCGCAGCCGCGCCTCCACCTCGGCCGGGCCCGCGGTGTCGAGGAGGACGTCGTCGATGCCCCAGTCGGCGGTGACGGCCGCGAGGCCGCCCTCGGTGACGACGAGGATCAGCGGACAGCCGGGTCCGGTGGAGCGGAGCAGCTGGCACAGCGACCGCACCTGCGGCAGGTCGCGGCGGCCGTCCACGAGGATGACGTCGGCACCCGGGGTGTCCACGAGGGCCGGGCCCTCGGCCGGGGCCACCCGGACGTTGTGCAGCAGCAGGCCGAGGGCGGGCAGCACCTCGGTGGAGGGCTGCAGTGCGTTGGTGAGCAGCAGGAGAGAGCTCATGACCGACCACCTGCCCGGGTCGGACGGTGCTCGGTTCGCTGGTCCATCACGTCGGTTCCTCCTCGGTCCCGTCGAGGACGTGCGCGGTACTGCTTCGTACGTCTTGCCTGGCACCCCTGCGGTCCCCGCGCCCTGGGGTCCGCATGGATACCACTGTTCTCGGTTCGTTCAACGCGCTGAAAGCACAAAAGGACCCGGGGGCAACGTTGCCCGGATCCTCTCGCCAAGCAGAATAGCCCACCGCCCCGTGCACGGCCGAGCACTCTTCGACATCCCCTGTTGTGGGTTCTGCCACGCCCACGCCCCGCGTATGCCCCGTTTTCACCGGATCGGCGGCCCGCCGGGCGGTGACGCGGGGCCGCCCCGGCGCACATGTGACGCGTTGGCGTACGCCGGGGCGGACGGCCGGAGGGGCCATCATGGAGGCCGACGGTAGAGAGCCGACGATAGGAGCAGCAGTGGCAACCGGAACCATCCGCTACTGGGCGGCGGCCAAGGCCGCGGCCAAGACGGCGGAGGAGCCGTACTCGGCGCGCACACTGGCCGAGGCGCTCGACGCCGTGCGGGAACGCCACCCCGGGGAGCTGACCCGGGTCCTGCTGCGCTGCTCCTTCCTCGTGAACGACGAACCTGTGGGCAAGCGCCCGCACGATGCCGTCCTGCTGACCGAGGGGGGCACCGTCGAGGTGCTCCCCCCGTTCGCGGGCGGGTGAGCGGGAGCCGATGAGCACGCCTGAGGAACACCAGCAGCAGCGGGAACAGCGCGAGCACCAGGAGCAGGAGGAGCTGCGGCGCCGGCAGTACGCGCAGCAGCAGGACCCGTACGGGACCCAGACCTGGCAGTCCGACACCTGGGACACCAGCCACCAGCCGGTGTACCCGGCGCTGGGCGCGGTGCCGGGGCAGCCGGTGGCGCCCGACGGCTGGTTCCGCGACGAGGCCCCGGCCGCCCAGCCGCAGGCGCAGCCCCCGGCCCCGGCCGGCGGCGCCGACGGGTCCTGGCCGGACGGTTCCGTGGCCGGCTCCGCCGATTCCTACGCGGCGTCGTACGAGTACCCGGCGGCCGGCGGGCCCGCGCAGCAGCCCGTGGCTCCGGAGGGCTGGTTCCGGGACGAGGTGCCGGCGCAGGCCCAGACGCCCGCTGCGGCTCCCGTTCAGGACTGGTCCCAGGGCGGCCAGGGCGCGGGGATGCCCGCCGCGGCCGCCGAGACGGCCTATCTGCCGCCGTACCCCGGTCCCGCGCAGGAGGCCGCCGAGCAGACGGCCTACCTGCCGCCGTACCCCGGCCAGGCGCAGCAGCCCGTGGCTCCGGAGGGCTGGTTCCGGGACGAGGTCCCGGCGCAGGCCCAGACGCCCGCTGCGGCTCCCGTCCAGGACTGGTCCCAGGGCGGCCAGGGCGCGGGCATGCCCGCCGCGGCCGCCGAGCAGACCGCGTATCTCCCGCCGTACCCCGGCCCCGCGGAGCAGTCGGCCCCGGCCGAGGAGACCGCCTACCTGCCGCCGGTGCCCGCCCCCGCCCCCGCGCAGGACGAGGCCGCCGCCGAGCAGACCGCCTACCTGCCGCCCCAGGCGGCCGCGGCCCCGGCCGAGGACGATGCCGAAGCCGTGGAGGTCACCGCCTGGTCCCCGCCCACCCTCGCCGGGAACACCCTGCGCGCCGTCGACCCGGCCCAGGCCCGCGCCGAAGGCCGGTCGCCGATCATCGACCCCGGTCCGCAGCCGGCGATACTGACCGCCGCCTTGGGCCTGCTGCTCGCCGTGGCCGCGGCCCTCGGGCAGTACGCCCTGCTCGTGCCGCTGATCGCCCTGCAGGCGCTCACCGCGGCCGGCTGGTTCCGCCTCAACGGGATGTGGCCGGCCCGCCAGGGCATCGCCCTCGCCTTCGCCGGCGCCGTGGTCGCCGACGTGGCCGTGCTCGCGGTGGACCGTACGTACGGCCCCGGCGCGATCGTCGGCACCCTCGGCGCCTGGGTGCTGCTCACCCTGGTCCTCCAGCTGCGCAGCCACGCGGATCCCGACGAGCGGGTGTACGGGCTGAT
The DNA here is from genome assembly GCF_055563995.1 of Streptomyces sp. NPDC029164. Taxonomy (NCBI): domain Bacteria; kingdom Bacillati; phylum Actinomycetota; class Actinomycetes; order Kitasatosporales; family Streptomycetaceae; genus Streptomyces; species Streptomyces sp. NPDC029164. The sequence continues at coordinate 40,675 of NZ_JBVHWW010000020.1, forward strand.
GGCCTCGGTGGCCTCGGCCGCCCTCGCCATCATCTGCGCCGGCTACCTGGCGGCCGGTTCCGCCGCCGTCAGCGTCGGCGCGGCCGCCGTGGCGGTCGCCGTCTTCGCCCGTGCGCTGCCGCTGCCCACCGCTCCCTCGGTCGGCGTCTCGCTGGCCGCGGCCGCCGGTGCGGGCATCGCGGTCGGCGGACTGACCTCCGTCGGGGTCGGCGGGGCGCTGATCGGCCTGGTCTGCGGGGTGTGCGCGCTGATCGGGCTGCGCGTGGCGGCGTACGACTACCCGTCGAAGTTCGTGCACATGACGGCCGGTGTGGCGCTGCCGCTCGCGGCGGCCGCTCCCGCCGTGTACCTGATCGGCCGGGTGGTGGGCTGACGTTCCGCTGACGGGCGCACATGGTCCACTGGAGCGCTCGTACCGACTAGTAGGGGGAGGGGCACGTGCGTGCTCTGCGGATCGTTGTGATCATCGGAGTGGTGCTGGGGGCGATCTTCGCCGGTGTGGACCGCTGGGCCGCCGGCTACGTCGAGAACCAGCTGGCCGACAAGATCCAGGCCCGCCAGGGCCTGGCCGGCAGCTCGGAAGTGGAGATCCGCGGATTCCCCTTCCTGACCCAGGCGTTCAGTCACGAGCTGGACCAGGTCGACCTGAAGCTCAGAGGCGTCGAGGTGGTCGCCGAGGGCCGCAAGACGCGGCTCTCGGAGCTCGACGCGAGCTTCCGCGGCGTGAAGCTGAACAGTGACTACAGCGGCGGCACCGCCGCGCGGGCCGAGGGCACCGGGCGCATCACGTACGAGGACCTGACCGCGGCCTCGCAGACCGGCGCGACCCTCACCTACGGCGGGGCGCCCGGCAAGGTCAAGGTCACCGCGGCCGTGGACGTGCTCGGCAAGACCGTGACGCACAGCGTGGTGTCGACGATCTCCCTCGTGGACGCGCCGGACGGAAAGGGCGCCAAACTCGTCCGGGTGCGCGCCGACGAGGTGCCCGGCTCGGGCATACCCGGCGTCGAGAAGCTGATCCGCAAGAAGACCGACTTCGAGCGCAACCTGGAGGTCGGCATGCCGGCCGGGCTCCACCTCTCGGCCCTGACCTCGGACGAGGCCGGTGTGCACCTCACGCTGGGCGGCTCGAACGTGGTGATGGCCGGATCGTGAGACAGTGCGGTCCGATCCGCAGAAGGGCGGGCCGCACGGCGGCTCCCGGGGGCGGCGCGGCGGCCGCCCTGGGGGCTCTTATCCCACTATCCGGACGATCCTGTCTCGGAATATGACACACCGGTGACAGGGCGGCTGATTCGTCCCTACGATCCATGGCTATGAAGCATCAGCAGGCGGACCTCACGAAGCGACGGGCAGTAGACCTGTGTCGCGTCGCCGCCATGCTCTGTCGATCCATGTGACCTGTGAGCGCATCCGCTCCATCAGCCGGACGACGGCCCCAAGGCCCTTCCCGCGTGACCGCACCCGCCTCCTGATCACCTGACGCCTCCCCGCGCAGGGTCCGGAGCGCACCCGCAGGCACGCAGCACGCGTCACCCGCACCACCCCGCCGCACACTGCCCCGGAGGAGAACATCATGAGCCGCAGCGACGTCCTCGTAGACGCCGACTGGGTCGAGGCCCACCTGAACGACGCGAACGTCGTCATCGTCGAGGTGGACGAGGACACGTCCGCGTACGACAAGAACCACATCACCAACGCCGTCCGGATCGACTGGAAGCGCGACCTCCAGGACCCGGTCCGCCGTGACTTCGTGGACCAGGAGGGCTTCGAGAAGCTGCTCTCCGCCAAGGGCATCTCCAACGACGACACCGTCGTCCTCTACGGCGGCAACAACAACTGGTTCGCGTCCTACGCCTTCTGGTACTTCAAGCTCTACGGCCACCAGGACGTGAAGCTCCTCGACGGCGGCCGCAAGAAGTGGGAGCTCGACTCCCGCGACCTGGTCGACGGCAAGGACGTCCCCAGCCGCCCGGCCACCGCGTACAAGGCCAAGGCCCAGGACACCTCCATCCGCGCCTTCCGCGACGACGTCATCGCCGCGATCGGCGACCTGAACCTGGTCGACGTCCGCTCGCCCGACGAGTTCTCGGGCAAGCTGCTCGCCCCGGCGCACCTCCCGCAGGAGCAGTCGCAGCGCCCCGGCCACGTGCCGAGCGCCCGCAACATCCCGTGGTCGAAGAACGCCAACGACGACGGCACCTTCAAGTCCGACGAGGAGCTCAAGGCCCTCTACGAGGCCGAGGGCGTCGACCTGTCGAAGGACACCATCGCGTACTGCCGCATCGGTGAGCGCTCCGCGCTCACGTGGCTCGTACTGCACCAGATCCTGGGCCAGACGAACGTCAAGAACTACGACGGCTCCTGGACCGAGTACGGCTCGCTCGTCGGCGTGCCGATCGAGCTCGGCCCCAACAAGTAATCCCGGGCACGCGACGCCCCGTAGTACGACCTCTCTAGGACAGGACAGAGAACATGTGTGGAGCACAGATCGGCGGGCCCGACCTCGCGACGCTCAAGCCCGGTGAGACCGCGATCCAGGGCCAGGTGACCAAGGGCGGTGAGCCCATCAGCGGTTACGTGCGGCTGCTGGACGGCGGTGGCGAGTTCACCGCCGAGGTCCCGACCTCGGCGACCGGCCAGTTCCGCTTCTACGCCGCTCCCGGCACCTGGACGCTGCGGGCGCTCGTCCCGGGTGCCCAGGCGGACCGTGCCGTCGTGGTCGCCGAGGCCGGCGGTGTGACGGACGTGGCGATCGCGGTCTGAGCACCGCACGTGTGATCGCTCGACAGATCGGCCGGAGGGCCGCACCCCAGGGGGTTGGACGCCACTGGAACGGGGTGCGGCCCTTCGTGCCGTCCGCCTTGTGTTCGCGCCCGCCCGCTCTACGCTGGAGTCATGTACGCCCGGCGCCGGCGCGCCTACTTCCTGCTGATGGGCGGATGCCTGGTCCTCTTCGTCTCCGCCTGGACCTTCGTGCGCCTGCTGTCGGTCGAGGCCGCGGTCGCGCTGTGCGTGGTCGCCATGGTCATCCCGCCGGTGGCCGCGGTGATCGCCAACCGGCGCGGCCCGGACGACCGCTGGTGGGACGACCCCTCGGGCGATCCGAAGTCCGACGAGTGGTGGGACGAACTGGACGGAAAGCGGCGTCACGAGGACTGAGGCGGCCGTGAGATAAGAATGTAATAAGCATTCATACAACCGCTTTCCCCTTGCACGGGTCATGGGTGGGCACGGGTAATCCGCCCGCGTCTCCAGCCTTGCGGGGGGACCCCTTTGGAACACGAACAGACCACTCCTGAACAGCCGAAACAGGAGGAGAACGCGCCGGATCCGGGCACTGCGGACCCGCGTCGGCGCAGCCGCACGACCCTCCTGATCGCGGGCGCGGCCGTACTCGGCGTCCTCGCCGGGACGATCACCGGCTACGCGGTGCAGTACCACCGCGAGCCCACCCCGCTGCCGCCGCTCGCCCAGCAGGAGATGGCCGCGCCGAAGCCGGCGGCCGCGAACGACTCGACGAGCCGGCGCTCGATCAACGCCAACCGCTGGCACAAGGCGGACGAGGACCTGGCCAAGAAGCTGGTCGAGGTGCCCGGCGGCACGAAGGACAGCTTCTCGGGTCCGCTGTCCCCGGACGCGTTCTCCGCGAACTACTTCGTCGACCCCGCCGACGGGCTCGGGCCCGTCGGCCGCCATGCCAAGAGCATCGCCAGCGTGCGGTGGTCCAAGGACGACCGGGACTTCGTCGACATCCACCTGCTCCAGTACCGCGAGCGCAACGGCGCCGAGGACTTCTACGCGGGCATGGTGCAGTACATGCCCACCAAGAAGTACGCGGGCAACGACGGCAAGGAGTTCCCGGGCGTTCCGGCGGACTTCGGCCGTGTGTGGATCGACTCCGAGGCGAACGAGAAGCCGGGCTACCTCCCGGTGCGCCAGGGCCGTGCCCTGGTCCGCCGCGGCGACATCGTGATGGTCGTCGAGTGGACGAACAACCGCGGCGACGTCGACGAGAAGGCCCTCGTCGAGCTGGCCAAGCGACAGATGGAGCGGCTGTGAGCGAGCAGCAGAACGTGACCGCCGCCGACGCGGGGGTCCAGGGCGGGCAGGAGCCCGCGGTCACCGCCGCGCCCGTGCGCACGGCGAACCGCAGGACGCTGAAGCTGGTGGCGGCGGCCACGGGCGTCGTCGTACTGGCGGGTGCTGGCCTGTGGGGCGCGTCCGCGCTGTCGGGCGCCGACCGGACCGCGCCGACGCGGTATTGGGTGGCCGAGGACCACACGACGAAGGGCACGCAGCCCCCGGTGCCGTCCGTGCCGCCCAACGAGCTGACGGGCAAGCTGCTGCCGCTGCCCAAGGAGTACTGGCTCGGCCCCGATCTCGACCCCGAGGGCAACGACTACTACGTCCCGAGCGAGAAGGCGCTGCAGAGCTTCAAGGACGGCCGCACCGGGCTCTCCGGCAGCCAGCGCGCCGAGCGGGACAAGGCGCTGGCGGACCTGAAGCTCAAGGGCCTGGCGGGGCGCAGCTACGCCCGGCAGGAGGGCTACGGCTCCGCCGTCGCCGAGATCCGGCTCATGCAGGCCGATCCGCAGCAGCTCGCCACGTTCGGCGAGTTCTCCAAGAAGCTCATCGAGCTCACCGGGGCGGGCGGCGGGGCGCCGCAGGTGGAGGGCCATCCGCAGGCCAAGTGCGGGCTGGACCCGCTCACCGGAGGGGAGGACGACAAGAAGAAGATCGACGTCCTCGACTGCGTGGCCGTGGAGGGGGACGTCCTGGTCAGCTTCCGGATGTACGGGTCCACGGGCTTCGCGGTGAAGGACGCCGCCGGCCTGTTCAAGCAGCAACTCGACCACCTCAAGTCCCCCGGAGAGTCCGCGTGAGCGAGCAGACCGACACCGCCGCCGTGCCCGGGCCCGAGGCCGAGGCCGCTGCCGAGCCCGCGGTCGAGCCCGCGTCCGCGCCCGCCCCGGAGGCCGCCCCGGAGGCCGTGCCGGCCCCGCCCAAGGACCGGCGGGTGCTGTTCGCCGCCCTGCGCTGGACCGCCGCCGTCGCCGTCTTCGCCACCGTCGGCGCGGGGGTCGCGTACGGGATCACCCAGCCCGACCGCACCGACGTCCCCGGCCTGTCCACCGAGGAGGACGGCCGCTGGACGTTCCCGACGCTGTCCCGGCCCGCGCTGCCCGCCGGCGCCCCCGTGCCCCAGGGCCCGGACAACGAGGACGGCACGCACTACGCCCAGCTCACCGGCCTGCTGCTGTCCGCTCCCACGGGCTCCAAGGCCGACGACGCGGTCAAGGCGGACAAGGACGGGGCGGTGTCCCCCGACACCTTCCTGGAGGAGTACGCGCCCGACACCCGCGAGAAGCTGAAGCAGTCCCTCGAATGGGACGGGCTGCGCCAGATCGTCGGCCGGGGCTGGACGACGGCCGACGGCACGCGCACGCACGTGTACCTGCTGCGCTTCCACTCGGCGGGCTTCGTGGACGCCTTCAAGGGCTGCGACACCAACGCGCGGTTCGACGGCGTCTCGGCCCTCGACCTGGACGACGTGTGGAGCAAGGCCAAGAACACCCAGATGAACAGCACCACGCTGGACTTCCCCGGGGCGGCCAACTTCGACGGCAGCGAGCTCAGCGTGTACCAGGAGGTCAAGCCCTTCCTCGGCGAGGAGCAGAGCAAGATCGGGTGCCTCCGGACGGGTGACGTCCTCGGCATGGTCATCCAGACCCGCAAGGGCGAGGTGGCCCCCGTCCCCTTCCACCAGAGCGTGATCCTGCAGAGCCAGCTGCTGAGCTGACGGCCGGGCCGACCGCCGGGGCAGACCCGGTACGGCCCACCTCACAGCGTGCGCCGGTCCCCGGGCCAGTAGGCTTGGGGACCGGCCCCGTACAGCCCCGAAACGATTCCGAGGAGCACCCCGTGCTTGAGGCAGTCTTCACCTCCCTGCTGGTCCTGGTCTGCGTCGGCGTCATGGCCTTCACCGGCCTGGCCGTCAAGAAGCTGTACCAGGGTCAGCGCTGAGCGTCGGCTCGGCAGACCGCCCCGGAACCCCTCCCACAGATCGCCTGAGCAGCCATTCATGATCCAGATCCCGTCCGACCTGAACCCGGGCCTCGTCCCCCTCGCCTTCCTCCTCGGTACCTGGGAGGGCGCGGGTGTCTTCGACTTCCCCGGTGAGGAGAAGTGCAACTTCGGCCAGGAGGTCGTCTTCAGCCACGACGGCCGGGACTTCCTGGAGTACACGTCCCACAGCTGGGTCCTCGACGCCGAGGGCAGCAAGGTGCGGCCGCTGGAGTCCGAGTCCGGTTACTGGCGCATCGACAAGGACCGCAAGGTCGAGATCGTCATGGTCCGCGACCAGGGCGTCGTCGAGGTCTGGTACGGCGAGCTCGCCGACCAGAAGCCCCAGATCGACCTGGTCACGGACGCGGTCGCCCGTACCGCGGCCTCCGGCCCGTACAGCGGCGGCAAGCGGCTCTACGGCTACGTGAAGAGCGACCTCATGTGGGTCGGCGAGAAGGCCACCCCGGACGTGGAGCTGCGTCCGTACATGTCGGCCCAGCTGAAGAAGGTCGTCACGCCCGAGGAGGTCGCCGAGATGGCGCGCAACCTCCCGGACATGCCGGACGACGGCATCGCCTTCTTCCGCTGAGCGCGGCGTCCACAGGCTGTGCGCGAAAGGGGACCGCGGGCTCGACCGCGGTCCCCTTCGCACCCATACACTGGCGGAGTGGTGAGCACCGAGAGCACCGAAGGAACACCCGGCACCGACTGGAAGAGCGACCTGCGCCAGCGCGGATACCGGCTGACGCCGCAGCGCCAGCTCGTGCTGGAAGCGGTCGACGCGCTGGAGCACGCGACTCCCGACGAGATCCTCGTCGAGGTGCGCAAGACGGCCTCCGGAGTCAACATCTCCACGGTCTACCGCACCCTGGAGCTCCTGGAGGAGCTCAAGCTGGTCTCGCACGCCCACCTCGGGCACGGGGCCCCCACCTACCACCTCGCCGACCGGCACCACCACATCCACCTGGTCTGCCGCGACTGCGGCGACGTCATCGAGGCGGACGTGGACATCGCCGGCGAGTTCACGGCGAAGCTCCGCACCACCTTCGGTTTCGAGACCGACATGAAGCACTTCGCGATCTTCGGCCTGTGCAAGAAGTGCGCGGCCGAACAGCGTGCCGCCCAGGCGTAGCAGGGTCGTACGCTTGGTCCCATGACCAGCAGCCCCTTGCTCCATCTCCCCGGCGCCGTGCAGGCCGAAGGCCGCGACGAGGGCGTCGCCGCCCACTACGGCGAGCTGTACGGCGAACAGCGCGCCCTCGCGGACGGACGCGGCTTCGTCGACCTCTCGCACCGCGGGGTCGTCACCGTCACCGGGCCGGAGCGGCTGAGCTGGCTGCACCTGCTGCTCACCCAGCACGTGACCGAGCTGCCCGCCGGACAGGCCACCGAGGCGCTGATCCTCTCCGCGAACGGCCACATCGAGCACGCGCTCTACCTCGTCGACGACGGCGAGACCACGTGGGCGCACGTGGAGCCGGGCACCCAGGGCGACCTGATCGCCTACCTGGAGTCCATGAAGTTCTTCTACCGCGTCGAAGTGGCCGACCGCACCGAGGAGTTCGCGGTCGTGCACCTGCCGGCCGGCTCCATCGCCGAGGTCGCCAAGGAGCACGTCGTACGGGAGACCGCGCACGGCCGTGACGTCTTCCTGCCCCGCGCCGAGCTGGAGTCCTTCGCCGCCTCGCACGGCCCGGCCGCCGGCCTCCTCGCGTACGAGGCCCTGCGCGTCGAGGCGCACCGGCCGCGGCTCGGCCAGGAGACCGACCACCGGACCATCCCGCACGAGCTGGGCTGGATCGGCACCGCCGTGCACCTGCAGAAGGGCTGCTACCGCGGCCAGGAGACGGTGGCCCGCGTCCACAACCTGGGCAAGCCCCCGCGCCGCCTGGTCTTCCTTCACCTCGACGGCTCCGAGGTGGTCCTCCCGGCCCATGGCGCACCGGTCCGGCTCGCCGCCGACGGGGAGGAGGGCCGCCAGCTGGGCTTCGTGACCACCGCGGTCCGCCACCACGAGCTGGGCCCGATCGCCCTCGCGCTGGTCAAGCGGAACGTGCCCGTCGACGCCCCGCTGCTCGTCGGGAAGACCGCCGCCGCGCAGGAGGTCGTCGTGGCCCCCTGAGGGGCCCGGACCTCAGACGTCGATGACGATGGTGAACGGGCCGTGGTTGGTCAGCGAGACCCGCATGTCCGCGCCGAACCGGCCCGTCGCCACCGTCGCGCCCAGCGCGCGCAGCTGCGCCACGACCTCGTCGACCAGCGGCTCGGCCACCGGGCCGGGCGCCGCCGCGTTCCACGTGGGGCGGCGGCCCTTGCGGGCGTCGCCGTAGAGCGTGAACTGGGAGATCACCAGCAGCGGCGCGTTCACGTCGCTGCAGGACTTCTCCGCCTCCAGGATCCGTACCGACCACAGCTTGCGGGCCAGTACGGCCGCCTTCTCCGGCGTGTCGTCGTGGGTCACCCCCACCAGCACGCACAGTCCTTCGCCGACGATCTCGCCGACGGTCTCGCCGCCCACGACGACGCTCGCGCCGTCCACCCTCTGCACCACTGCTCGCATACCACCTGTGTACCAGCAGTGCACCCGTCCGGGGCCGATCGGGTGGAGTGGGACTGCATCGGGGCCACGGAGAGTGGCACGATGCACGCAGGCGGTGCGGGTGCGCCGCACCGGTCGAGGGGACGGACTCGTTCGTATGAATACTTCTGGTACCTCCGTACCTGCATCACCCGCTTCCATCGCAGCTGCCGCGGTACGACCGCCCGCGCAGCGCACGGCCGAGACGCAGGGCACGCCGGCCCAGACCACCGCGCTCGGGCTGCCGGAACTGCGCGCGCTGCGCCGCGAAGCGCAGCGCGACGAGGCCGATCTGAGCTATGTGCGCAGACTGCTCCAGGGCCGCATCGACATCCTGCGCGCCGAGCTCGCCCGCCGCAGCGACCCCGAGCTCGCCCGCCGGACCGACCCCGAGGCGCCGGTGGTGGACCGGCTCTCGGTGATCCTCGCCGACGCCCCCTCCAGCCGCAGCGCCTCGGCCCGGCACGTCACGCTCGGCACCCCGCACAGCGAGGAGTACCGGCTGCTGGCGGCGGAGATGCTGGCCGACGTGGAGCTCTCGGACCTGGGCGCCCGCACCGACGACGAGCTGCACGACGGGCTGGGGAAGCTGGTGCGGTACGAGCAGCAGGTCTCGCGGCGCCGGCAGCAGCTCCAGCGCACGGTGGACGACTGCACTGCGGAGATCACCCGGCGGTACCGGGAGGGAGAGGCGCAGGTGGACGACCTGCTGGCGTAGGAAAATTCGGGCGACTGGCGCCGGTCGGGCGATTAGCGTGGCCCGCTATGAGTGCTGACGTCCGGCCGATCGCCGCATCCGAACTCCCCGACTGGCTGCGAACCGTGAACACCGGGTTCCTGAACACGGCCCGGGTGACCGACTCGGACGTGGCCATGCGGGCCAAGCACAACGATCTCGACCGCACCCAGGGCGCGTTCGACCCCGACACCGGCCGTTGCGTGGCGGCCTTCCGCTCCTTCGCGCAGGAACTGACGGTGCCCGGCGGGGCCGCCGTCCCCTCCACCGCGATCTCCAACGTGGGCGTGCTGCCCACCCACCGCCGCCAGGGCCTGCTGACCCGGATGATGGCCGCCGAGTTCGCCGCGGCCGCGGCGCGCGGCGACGTGCTGTCGACGCTGATCGCCGCCGAGTACCCGATCTACGGGCGGTACGGCTTCGGGCCCGCCACCTCCCTCGCCGAATGGGAGATCGACGTACCGCGCACCGGACTGGACCGGCGGCTCTCGGCGCCCGGGGACGGGGGACGGATCGACCTCGTGGACGGGGCCGAGGTCCGGCAGGTCGGCCCGGAGCTGCACGAGCGGCTGCGGGCGCGCACCCCCGGCGTGACCGGCCGGAGTGAGCTCTGGTGGCGCATGTGCACCGGCCTGGAGCAGGTCTCGTACCGCCCGTACCAGGAGAAGTTCTTCGCGGTGTACCGCACGGCGGCCGGTGAAGTGGCGGGGCTGGTCACGTACCGGGCCGACGACCACTGGACGGACGCGAAGGTCCCGCAGAACACCGTGCAGGTCCACAACCTGCTGGCGCTCACCCCGCAGGCGGAGCGGGCGCTGTGGCGGTTCCTGTGCTCGATCGACTGGGTGCTGAAGGTCCGCACCGGCTACCGGGCCCCCGACGACCTCGTCCCGCAGCTGCTGCCCGACCCGCGGTCGGCCCGGATCGTCACCGCCGCCGACTTCCTGTGGGTGCGGGTGCTGGACGTCGTACGGGCGCTGAGCGCGCGGACGTACGAGGCGCCCGGGGTGCTCGTACTGGAGGTCACCGACGCGTCGGGTCCGGCGGCCGGCCGCTACCGGCTGGACGCGGGCACCGGCGCGTGCGAGCGGACCGAGGCGGCGGCGGACCTGCGGCTGGACGTGTCCGCACTGGGCTCGCTGTACCTCGGCGACGAGTCCGCGGTGGGGCTGGCCGCGCTCGGGCGGATCACGGAGGAGCGGCCGGGGGCGGTCGCGCTGGCGGACGCGGTGTTCCGGACGGCGCGCCGCCCGTGGTGCCCGGACATCTTCTGAGCCGTACCGTTCCCCGTGTCGGAAAACTGAGGACTGAGGTATTTGACGTCACTTGTGGAGTCCCTGCGCGCGGCCGGCTGCGTCTTCGCCGAGGAGGAGGCGGAGCTGCTGACCGGGGCCGCCCGGGACGAGGGGCACCTGGCGGAGCTGCTGGCCCGCCGGGTGGGCGGTGAACCGCTGGAACACGTGGTGGGCTGGGCGGAGTTCTGCGGTCTGCGCGTGGAGGTGGGCGCGGGGGCGTTCGTACCGCGCCGGCGCACCGAGTTCCTGGTCGGGGAGGCGGTGGAGCTGGCCCGGCCCGGTGCGGTGGTGCTCGACCTGTGCTGCGGGGTGGGCGCCCTGGGCGCGGCGGTGGCCTCGCGGCTGCCGGGCGGCGCGGAGCTGCACGCGGCGGACATCGACCCGGCGGCGCTGGCGTACGCGCGGCGCAACGTGGCCCCGTACGGCGGCCGGGTGTGGGAGGGCGACCTGTACGCCGCGCTCCCGGAGTCACTGAAGGGCCGGGTGGACGTGCTGGTGGTCAACGCCCCGTACGTGCCGACGGACGAGATCGGCCTGATGCCGTCGGAGGCGCGGGAGCACGAGCCGCTGGTCTCCCTGGACGGCGGCGCCGACGGGCTGGACGTGCACCGCCGGGTCGCGGCGGGCGCGGCGGCGTGGCTGGCCCCGGGGGGTCACCTGCTGATCGAGACGAGCGCCCGGCAGTCCCCGTCGACGGCTTCGGCCCTGGCGTCCGCGGGGCTCGCGGTCCGCGCGGTCACCTCGGAGGAGCTGTACGCCACGGTGGTGATCGGCACGGCCTGAGGGGTGGCGCGGGCCCCTCGGAAAGAATTCCCGAGGGCCTGTCACATCCGTGCGGGGCGGCGGGTCAGAGGAGTGAAGCAGGCGGGAAACCGACCGGAGCGAGTCCGCACCGGCGCCCGTCTGAGGGGAGTTCGGATGTCCACCACCGCCGTTGTTTTCGCCCTGGTCGGCGCGTTCATGGTCGCCTTCTCGGCCGGCTCGGTCTTCTTCAAGGCCACGTGGGTCGTGGAGCCGATGGTGGAGTACGGCGTCCCGCGCTCGTGGTGGAACCTGCTCGGTGCCGCCAAGGCGGCCGGGGCGGCCGGCCTGGTGGCCGGGGTGTTCGTACCGGCCATCGGCATCGCCGCCGCGATCGGCATCGCCCTGTACTTCACCGGGGCCGTGATCACGGTGCTGCGGGCGAAGTCGTACGCCCACGTCGCCTTCCCGGTGATCTACGCGGCCCCCGCGGTCGTCGCCCTGGCGCTCGGCTTCCACGGCTGAGCGGTCCCGCGACGGCGGCGGGCGGGAGGCGGGTGGGAGATGTTGCAAGCGGTGCGCTTGCAATAGTTAGCATGATGGGGCAGGATCGCAGCATGGCATCGCTCAACGTCGGAAACCTCGGCGAGTACCTCCGTGAGCAGCGTCGGCAGGCCCAGCTTTCGCTGCGGCAGCTGGCCGAGGCGGCGGGGGTGTCGAATCCGTACCTGAGCCAGATCGAGCGCGGGCTGCGCAAGCCGAGCGCGGACATCCTCCAGCAGCTGGCCAAGGCGCTGCGGATCTCCGCGGAGACGCTGTACGTGCAGGCCGGGATCCTGGATGAGCGGGACCCGGACGAGGTGGAGACGCGAGCCGTCATCCTCGCCGACCCGAGCATCAACGAGCGGCAGAAGCAGGTGCTGCTCCAGATCTACGAGTCGTTCCGCAAGGAGAACGCGCTCGACGTGCCTGCCGCACCCGCCGCACCCGCCGAACCCGCCGACGAGATGCCGTCGAAGACGAACTGAAGTTGATCCGGGAGGACCAGCACATGGCCATCGCCGATGACCTGAAGAAGACCCTCACCGACCCCACCCCCCTCTACTTCGCCGCCGGCACGGCCGACCTCGCCGTGCAGCAGGCCAAGAAGGTGCCCGAGCTGATCGAGCAGCTGCGCGCAGAGGCCCCCGCGCGCATCGAGGCCGTGAAGAACACGGACCCGAAGGCCGTGCAGGAGGCGCTCACCGCCAAGGTCGCCGAGGTGTTCGGCGCGATCGACCCGAAGAAGCTCGGGGAGACCGCCCAGGACCTGGCGCTGCGCGGTGTGGGCGTGGCCGCGGAGTACGCGGTGCGCGCCAAGGAGACGTACGACAAGGTCGCCGAGCACGGTGAGCAGGCCGTGCGGACCTGGCGGGGCGAGTTCTCCGAGGAGATCGTCGACATCGCCGTGGCCGTCGAGCCCCAGGCGGTGGCCGAGCCGGCCGCCGCGTCCGAGTCCGGGTCCGAGCCGGTGGCCGGGGCCGCCGACGAGGAGCCGGCCGCGAAGAAGCCCGCCACGCGCAGGGGCTCGGCCAAGAAGGCTGCCGTCACGGCGGACGACGCGAGCTGAACCGGGACCGCATGAGCGACAACGGGCCGGGCACCCTTCAGGGGCCCGGCCCGTTGGAGTTCATGAGGGCGCCCGTGCCGGTAGCGTGGAGTCGGGCGGCATCGGAAGTGCGAAGCGCAGGCATGAGAAGGCGGTCGAAGCGATGTTGATGGACGGGTTCGATCGGGGCGTGCTCCCGCTGTTCGGGTACGCCATGCTGCTGCTCGCCGTCGCGGCCTTCGTGATAGCGCTGCTGGCGCGCGAGGACGCGTACCGGGCGGCCGACAAGCAGACCAAGACCTTCTGGCTGGCCATCCTCGGCATCACCGTCCTGGTGGACGCCTTGCTGGGGATGCTCTTCCTGCAGATCGCCGGCCTGGTCGCGACCATCGTGTTCTTCGTCGACGTACGCCCCGCCCTCAAGCAGGTCTCGGGCGGCGGTCGCGGCGGCCGGCGCGGCGGCAGCAGCAGTGACGGGCCGTACGGGCCCTACAACGGCGGGCGCTAGCTCCTGTCGCCCGGGCAGGCCTGTCGCCGGGCAGGGCCTGCCCCCAGCCGTGCCCCTGGTTCCCGTGCCGTCGGCGGTCAGCCCTCGGCGCGGGAGAGCAGGACGACGGCCACGTCGTCGGTGAGCTCGCCGCCGTTGAGGCGACGGGCCTCGGTGACGGAGGCCTCCAGCAGGCCCTCACCGCTCAGCCCGCGCTCCAGGTGGCGGTTGATCATGTCGACCATGCCGTCCTGGCCCAGCCGCTCCTTGCCCTCGCCGATCCGGCCCTCGATGAGGCCGTCGGTGTAGAGCATCAGGCTCCAGGTGCCACCCAGCTCGACCTGGCGGCGCGGCCAGCGGGCCTTGGGCAGCAGACCGAGGGCCGGGCCGCTGTTCTCGTACGGGAGCAGTCGCGCGCTGCGGCCCGGCCGGGAGATCAGCGGGGCCGGGTGGCCGGCCAGGCACAGGCCCGCGCGGCGGCCGTCCGGGGCGATGTCGACGGTGCAGAGGGTCGCGAAGATCTCCTCGTTCGGGCGTTCCACCTCCAGGACCTCCTGGAGGGTGGCCAGCAGGTCGTCGCCGCACAGGCCGGCCAGCGTCAGGGCGCGCCAGGCGATGCGGAGCTCGACGCCGAGGGCGGCCTCGTCGGGGCCGTGGCCGCAGACGTCTCCGATCATGGCGTGGACGGTGCCGTCGGGGGTGCGGACGGTGTCGTAGAAGTCGCCGCCGAGGAGGGCGCGGCTGCGGCCGGGGCGGTAGCGGGCGGCGAAGCGGAGGTCGGAGCCCTCCAGGAGCGGGGTGGGGAGCAGGCCGCGTTCCAGGCGGGCGTTCTCCTGGGCGCGCAGTTTCGATTCTGCAAGTTTGTACTGGGCGATGTCGGCCCGTTTTCTCTCCACGGCGTAGCGGATGGCGCGGCTCAGCAGCCGGCCGTCCAGCTCGTCCCGGAAGAGGAAGTCCTGGGCGCCGACGCGGACGGCCTCGGCGGCGCGCTCGGCGTCGTCCTCCCCGGTGAGGACGAGGACGGCGTGCCGGGGCGCGATGCGCAGCACCTGGCGGAGCGCGGCCAGCTGGTCCACGGCGGTGGCCGTGCCGGCGCCGGCGCCCGCGGCTCCCGGCACCGCCGGTACTCCCGCCATGCGGGCGCCGGCGTCCGGGAGGGACAGGTCGAGGAGGATGCAGTGCACGTCGGGGGTGAGCAGCCGCTCGGCCTCGGTGAGGTTGCGGGCGGTGCGGAGCCGGATGCGGTGGCCGTCCGCGTCGAGGATCTCGGGGACGGTGAGACCGCCGGCCGGGTCGTCCTCGATGACCAGGAGGGTCAGCGGGATCGTGTGAGGGGCCGCCGGCGGAGTTGCCGGCGGGGTCGCCTGCGGAGTCGCTTGCGCGACGGCGGTGGCGGGGGCGGCGGGCGGTGCGGCGGTGTGCAGAACGGCCTGACCGCCCTCCGTGGCCGGGGTGTCCCTCTGCCGCGGTACGGGTACGGACATCGTCTCCGGTTCCTTCCCTCCCCCCGAGGGTGCGCTCGTCCGCAGACCCTAGCGGTCCCGGCCCGGCGAGCGGAATGCCGTTCTGCGTCGGGGCCTCCGGCATATGCCGTTATCGCGGGGGAAAAACGGCCTCACTGATGACAAAGGTCACGGTGGGGCCGCAGTCCGTCCCGCCTAGCGAGACGTCGAGCACGCCCGGGTGGTTGCCTCGCCGAGGCTGGAAGACGCCAGGGGCTATGCGTCGGGGCGGACCACGGCCTTGATCGGCATGGAGCCGGCGCCCGCCATCGTCACGTTGCGGCCGGGGCGCGGGGCGTGGACCATCGCGCCGTCGCCGACGTACATGCCGACGTGGCTCGCGTCGTCGAAGTAGATGATCAGGTCGCCCGGGCGCATGTCGTTGAGCGCGACCTTCGGCAGCAGCCGCAGCTGCTCCTGCGAGGTGCGCGGGATGCCCCGGCCCGCCGCCAGCCAGGCCTGCGAGGTCAGCCCGGAGCAGTCGAACGAGCCCGGACCCTCGGCGCCCCACTCGTACGGCTTGCCCATCTGCGCGGTGGCGAACTGCACGGCCCGCTTGCCGGCGTCCGTCGCCTTGCCGTTGACGTCCTTCATCGCGCCCGTCGACAGCCACGCCGTCTGCGCCTTGTACTGGGCTTCCTGCTCCAGCTGGATCAGCCGGGCCTTCTCCTCGGCCTCCAGCTTGCTCTCCAGCTCCTCTGCCGCCTTGATCTTCTCCTGGATCTGCTTCTTCGAGTCCTCCTGCTTGATCCGGTTGGCCTCCAGCGTCTTCCAGCGGTCACTCGCCTCCTGGGCGTACCGCTGCAACTCGCTCTGGGTCCGGCTCAGTTCGGAGAGGAGGTCCGAGGTGGCCTTCTCGCCCTGGCGCAGCCGGCCCGCCCCGTCGAGGAACTGGCTCGGGCTGTCGCTCAGCGCCAGCTGCGCGCCCGGCGGCAGGCCGCCCGAGCGGTACTGGGCGCGGGCGGCCGCGCCCGCACGGCTCTTGAGGGTGGTGATCCGCTCCTGGCCGGCGACGACGAGGTTGGCGATCTCGACGATCTTGTCCGACTGGGCCTTGGTCTCGGCCTCGGCGAGGTTGTAGGCGTCCGTGGCGGTGCCCGCCTGCCGGTAGAGCTCCTCGATGTCCTTGCGGACCTGTTCGAGGGACTTGCCGCCCGGTCCGGGCAACGGGGCGGCGGGGTCCCGGGGTGAGGCCGGTGTGGTGGGTGCGGCAGGCGCGGCGGGAGCGCTCGGCGCCGCGTACGCCATGCCCGTCGCGAGACCGGGCGCCGTCAGTATCGCCATCGCGCACAACAGCACGAGCGGGCTTGCGCCTCGTCGTCGCCTTACGGTCCCCATGGTCCCCCCAGGCACCCGTGTCAGACCTCGTATCAGATCTGACTATTCGTCAGTAACTTCCCACTGCCATCGGGATGGTGCCACGAGTCGATGAATTCCGACACCCTTGTGGATGTCTTTCCGATCTTGTCCGCCCCAACGGACGCCGTGCTCCTGCCCCGCACGGATCAACGGCCCGCCCACACCCCCGGTTCCCCGCCCACACCCCCGGTTCCCCGCCCACGCCCCCGGTTGTCCACCGGTGACGCTTTCACCCCACCGGGCGCAACGCCTCCCAGCGCACCGTCAGTTCCCCCTGCCGCCACCGTCCCGGCCCGTCCGCCAGCGGCCAGTCGACGGCCAGCGCCCGCGCCGTGCGGATCCAGCGGTGCCGCGCCCCGTAGGAGGCGTACGGGGCCGCCGCCGCCCACGCCCGGTCGAAGTCGCGCAGGAACGCGTGCACCGGCTCGCCCGGCACGTTCCGGTGGATCAGCGCCTTCGGCAGCCGCTCCGCCAGGTCCGAGGGGCGCTCCAGGGAGCCCAGCCGGGTCGCGAACGTCACCGTGCGCGCCCCCTCCGGACCCAGCGCCACCCACACGTGCCGCCGCCCGATCTCGTCGCAGGTCCCCTCCACCAGCAGCCCGTCCGGCGACAGCCGCGCGCACAGCCGCGCCCATACCTCCGCGACCTGCTCCTCGTCGTACTGGCGCAGCACGTTCGCCGCGCGGATCAGCGCGGGACGCGCCCCGCCGTCCAACGGCACCTCGAAGCCGCCGTGCCGGAAGCTCAGGCCCTCCCGCTCGTACGGCTTCGCCGCCGCCACCCGCGCCGGCTCGATCTCGATGCCGACCACCCGCACCCGCGGAGCCGCCTCCCGCAGCCGCGCCAGCAGCTCCACCGCCGTCCACGGCGCGGCCCCGTAGCCCAGATCCACCGCGACCGGGGCCTCCGCGCGGCGGAGCGCGGCCCCGTGCGTGGCCGCGATCCAGCGGTCCATCCGGCGCAACCGGTTCGGATTCGTCGTCCCGCGCGTCACCGAGCCCACGGGGCGGCCAGGGGCGCGACCGGGCGCGCGGCTGGTGGGCGGGGTGGTGCGGGAGGCCATGAGCCGAGGGTAAGCGGAGCGCCTGCGTCGCATGAAAATCCGGCGGTGCCCCGAGAAAAACGGGGAAACCGCAAGGAAAACCGGAGACCCCGGAATGCGGGGGACGGCCATCCGGGTTGCACTCCTTGCAGGGCGCCTCCCGCGCCCTCGCAGGCATGCCATCCAGTCATGCCGCCCCGCCGGGCCGTCACACCGCCCGTCGTGCCGTCCGAGCGTTTCGCGCACACCGACCGAGCCGTCCGAGCCGAGAGGAACTGCTCCCTTGAGCCAGTACGTGTCCCGCCTCGGCGGCAGCCTCAGCGGCCGCCTCGCCGCAGCCCGTGCCACCCGCCACGAGCCGCCGCGACTGCGCCTGCCCGCCGTGGGCCACCACCGCAAGCCGCGCCGCGTCGCCATGCTCAGCGTGCACACCTCACCGCTGCACCAGCCCGGCACGGGCGACGCCGGCGGGATGAACGTCTACATCGTGGAGCTGGCCAAGCGCCTGGCCGCGATCAACATCGAGGTCGAGATCTTCACCCGGGCCACCACCGGCGGGCTGCCGCCCGTGGTCGAGCTGGCCCCCGGGGTCCTCGTACGGCACGTGGACGCGGGCCCGTACGAAGGCCTTGCCAAGGAGGAGCTCCCGGCCCAGCTGTGCGCCTTCACCCACGGCGTGATGCAGGCCTGGGCAGGCCACCGCCCCGGCTACTACGACCTGGTCCACTCCCACTACTGGCTCTCCGGCCACGTGGGCTGGCTCGCCGCCGAACGCTGGGGCGTGCCCCTCGTCCACGCCATGCACACCATGGCCAAGGTCAAGAACGCGGCGCTGGCCGAGGGCGACACCCCCGAACCCGCCGCCCGCGTCATCGGCGAGACCCAGATCGTGGCCGCCGCCGACCGCCTCATCGCGAACACCGCCGAGGAGGCCGACGAACTCGTCCGGCACTACGAGGCCGACCCCGGCAAGGTGGCCGTCGTCCACCCCGGCGTGAACCTCGACCGCTTCACCGTCGGCGACGGCCGGGCCGCCGCCCGCGCCCGCCTCGGCCTGCCGCAGGACGCCGTCATCCCGCTCTTCGCCGGGCGGATCCAGCCGCTGAAGGCCCCCGACATCCTGCTGCGCGCCGTCGCCGTCCTCGTCGACCAGGACCCCTCGCTGCGCCGCCGCCTCTTCGTCCCCGTCGTCGGCGGCCCCAGCGGCAGCGGCCTCGCCAAGCCGGAGGGTCTGCAGAAGCTCGCCGCGAAGCTCGGCATCGCCGACCTCGTGCACTTCCACCCGCCGGTGGCGCAGGACGGCCTCGCGGACTGGTTCCGGGCGGCGTCCGTGCTGGTCATGCCCTCGTACAGCGAATCGTTCGGGCTCGTCGCGATAGAGGCTCAGGCCGCCGGTACGCCGGTGCTCGCGGCCGAGGTCGGCGGACTGCCCGTCGCCGTCAACGACGGGGTCACCGGCATCCTCGTACCCGGTCACGACCCGGCGGACTACGCGCGGGAGCTGCGGCGCTTCGTGGACGAGCCCGGGCTCGCGGACCGGATGGGCGCCGAGGCGGCGCGGCACGCGCAGTTCTTCGGCTGGGACACCGCGGCGAGCGGCACGGCCGACGTCTACACGGCGGCCATGCATGATCACCGCCGTCGCGTACGCTCCCACCATGGCTGACGCTGACACCGCCGGGATCATCGAAGCGACCCTGACCGGCGCGGAACTGAGCTGGGAGAGCCCCTCCCCGGGCACGTACGTGGTCCAGCTCCCCGGCTCCCGCAAGCTGAGCACCACCTGCTCGCTCCGGGTCGGGAAGCACTCCCTCTCGGTGAACGCCTTCGTGATCCGCCACCCCGACGAGAACGAGGCGGGCGTTCACCGCTGGCTGCTGGAGCGCAACCTCAAGCTGTTCGGGATGGCGTACGCGGTGGACCGCCTCGGCGACGTCTACCTGACGGCCCGGCTTCCGCTGTCGGTCGTCACCGCCGAGGAACTGGACCGCCTCCTCGGCACGGTCCTGGAGGCGGCGGACGGCTCCTTCAACACCCTGCTGGAGCTGGGCTTCGCGAGCGCGATCCGCCGCGAGTACGAGTGGCGCGTCTCCCGCGGCGAACCGACCTTCAACCTCGACGCCTTCAAACACCTGACGCAGCCGTCGTAACCGGGCCCCACCGGCGTTTGGGGTGCGGGGTCCGGGGCGGAGCCCCGGCAGCGGCGCAGCCGCGTCAGGCCTCGGCGGCAGCCGGAGCCGACTTGGACACCGGTGCGGGAGCACCACCGGCCACGGCCGCTCCCGTACCCGCGTCACCCTCGGAGAGGCCCCGCATCAGCAGCCAGTAACCGGCCGCCGCCACCGTCCCCAGCACACCCGTGGCCCCCCACAGCCACTCCGCCCCGTACCGGTCGATCACGAAGCCCGCCATCAGCGGCGCGACCAGCGAGGCCACCGCCCACGACAGGTTGTAGACCCCCTGGTAGCGGCCGCGCCCGTGCACCGGCGAGAGCCGCACGACCAGCCCCATCTGGGTCGGCGAGTTCACGATCTCCGCCAGCGTCCACACGCACACCGTCAGCGCGTACGCCCACAGGGGCCCGGCGAAGGCCGTCAGCGCGAACCCGTACCCGGCCAGCAGTGCCGAGATCACCAGCAGCTTCTGCGGGTCGTGCCGTTCGATGAAGGCCGTGACCGGGATCTGCAGCAGCACGATCAGCGCCCCGTTCACGGCGAGGACCAGCCCGTAGTCGCCGGGGGAGAACCCGGCGCCGCCCATCGCGACGGGCAGGCCGACCGAGCCCTGGGTGAAGATCAGCGAGATCAGGAACGACAGTCCGACCACACCCATGAACCGCCCGTCCCGCAGCACGCTCCCGAGCCCGATCGCCGGCTCCTCCCCGGTGGCCGCCTTGCCCGCGGTGGCGGGTGAGGACCCGCCTTCGGGGCGGGACTCGGGCAGCTTCACGTACACGAGCACCGCGCACGTCAGCGTGAGCGCCGCCTCGCCCAGGAAGCCGGCCAGGTAGCTGTACTCCGCGATCACGCCCGCCGCCGTCGCGCTGATGGCGAAGCCGAGGTTGATGGCCCAGTAGTTGAGCGCGAAGGCCCGTACGCGGTCCTCCGGGCGGACGATGTCCGCCATCATCGCCGCGACCGCCGGCCGGGACGCGTTCGAGGTCATGCCGACGAGCAGCGCCACCGCGCCGATCGCGGCCGGGTGCTCCATGAAGCCGAGCAGCGCCACCGAGAACGCGGTCGAGGTCTGGGCCGCCAGCAGTGTGGGGCGCCGCCCCAGCCGGTCGGTCATCATCCCCGCGACGAGCGAGGAGAGGACACCGCCGAGTCCGTGGAGGGCGACCACCAGTCCCGCGAAGGAGGCCGAATAGCCCCGGTCCAGGGTCAGGTACAAGGTCATGAAGGTGGCGACGAAGGCCCCGAGCCGGTTGATCAGCGTGCTCGTCCAGAGCCACCAGAACGCGCGGGGCAGACCGCGGACGCTCTCCCGGGCGGCCCGTCTCAGACTGGCAGCGGACATAAGGATTCCCCCCGGGACGTAAGTGTCACTTGACCAGAGTGAACATTACGATCGGCGGGCCTCCGGGCGCCACTCGATTGACGCGCGGGGTCAATCGGAGGACCCCGCCTCGCGCGCGAGCGCCCCCGCCCGTCCATTAGGCTCGTACGCATGGCCGACGCACCGTACAAGCTGATCCTCCTCCGCCACGGCGAGAGCGACTGGAACGCGAAGAACCTGTTCACCGGCTGGGTGGACGTCAACCTCACCGAGAAGGGCGAGAAGGAGGCGGTCCGCGGCGGTGAGCTGCTGAAGGACGCCGGCCTGCTGCCCGATGTCCTGCACACCTCCCTCCAGAAGCGCGCCATCCGCACCGCGCAGCTCGCGCTCGAGGCCGCGGACCGCCACTGGATCCCGGTGCACCGCTCCTGGCGCCTGAACGAGCGCCACTACGGTGCGCTCCAGGGCAAGGACAAGGCGCAGACCCTCGCCGAGTTCGGCGAGGAGCAGTTCATGCTGTGGCGCCGCTCGTACGACACCCCGCCGCCGGTCCTCGAGGACGGTACGGAGTTCTCGCAGTCCGAGGACCCGCGCTACGCGTCGATCCCGAACGAGCTGCGCCCGCGCACCGAGTGCCTCAAGGACGTCGTCGAGCGCATGCTGCCGTACTGGTACGACGGCATCGTCCCGGACCTGCTGGCCGGCCGCACGGTCCTGGTCGCCGCGCACGGCAACTCCCTGCGCGGTCTGGTCAAGCACCTCGACGGCATCTCCGACGCCGACATCACGGGCCTGAACATCCCGACCGGCATCCCGCTCGTCTACGAACTGGACGCCGACTTCAAGCCCCTCAAGCCGGGCGGCACCTACCTCGACCCGGACGCGGCCGCGGCCGCCATCGAGGCCGTCAAGAACCAGGGCAAGAAGAAGTAAGAGCAGCGATCAAGCCCCTGACCCGCACGCACGGTGCGGGTCGGGGGCTTTCGTCTACTCGCTCTCGTAGTACCCGAAGATGTCGACGACCAGGTCGGCGCGGTCCCAGCCCTGGTTCCAGAAGTCGACGATGCCGTACTCGCCGGCGCCCGCCTGAACCAGGTTGGCGACGGTCTTGCCCGCCGTCCAGTTCAGGGTGGAGGACACGGGACGCTCCGGGGAGACGGCGGTCCGGTCGGCGTAGTTGCCCGTGGTGTTGGGGTCCGGTGCGACCGAGAGGAAGCCCGCGCCGCGCGTGTTGGTGACCGTGGTGTTCAGCACCCAGGCCTCCTGCCCGATCGAGAAGGCCTGCCAGAGGTACCCGCGCGTGGGCCACGGCCCCTTGGACCAGCTCTCGCGCGTGTCGATCTGCCGGACGGGCGTGACCGGCACGTAGGCGCCGTTGCTCGCGGTGCTGTAGGTGCCGACCAGATCCACGATGACGTCGGACGCGGCCCAGGCGCCGTTGCGGACGGTGATCTCGCCGTCCTTGCTGACCGGCACGATCACCGAGTTGGCGACCGTCTGCCCGGCGGTGAAGTTCACGTTCGACGTGCTCGGCGCCGCCTGCCCGGCCGGGTGGACGGTCAGGTGGCCGGCCTCCTGCGGGTGGGTGGCGGTCACGTTCAGCGCGACGGCGGTGGTGCCCGGCTGGGCCACCTTGACGGTGAAGGACCCCTGGCCGGCGACCGGACCGCGCTGCGTGCCGGTCCCGTAGCGGGTGTCGACGACCCGGGCCGGCGCCTGCGGGGTGTACCCGCTTGCTTCCCGCCGGCCGAAGTGGCCGGTGACGTCCGCGACCAGATCGACGGGCTCCCAGCCGCCGTTGTACAGCTCGACGTAGCCGTCCGCGCCGACCTGCGCGATCACCAGGTTCGGGACGGTCTGGCCGGCCTCGAAGTTGATGTTCGATGCGGTCGGCCGGGTGTTGCCGGAGGCGAAGACGCTGACGTGCCCGCCACTGGTGGTGTTGGTGGCGGTCACGTTGAGCGCGACGGCGGTGACCCCGGCGGGGATGCCGCCGTTGCCCGCGACCTTCAGGCGGGTCGAGGAGTACGCCTGGACCTTGCCCTTGGGGGCGCCCGTGCCGCTGCGGGTGTCCAGCAGACGGGTGGGACCGTACGGGGTGAACTCCGAGCCCGCCGTCGTGACCCGGACCTCCTTGGTCTCCTCCGTCCCGAGCGCCGGATCGACGACCGTGGCCTTGATCGTGTACTCGCCGAGCTCCTTGTAGGCGTGGTTGGTCCGCGTTTCCCAGGCACCGGCGGACGTCACCGTTTCCGTGGTCCCGTCACCCCACTCGATGGTTGTCTCAAGCGGCGGTGCGGACCTGTTCAGATAGGTCGTCAACTCGAAGCCGTGGGCCGACGACATCCGGGCGCTCAGGGAGAGACCCAGCTGCGGGCCGGCGGTGGGGCCGCTGGTGAAGGTCCCGAACCCTGCCGTCGGACCCTTTGCCGGGTCGCCGGCGGGTGCCCCCGCCGGCTGCGCGGCGGGCTTGACCGGATCAGCGGCCTGAGCCGTTCCGGGTATGAAACCGATGCCGGCCGCCACGATGGCGGCAGCGGACATCACGAGTCGGCGATTGAGCACCGAACCCCCCCATTTTTCAGCTTTTGAACGTGCTCAGCGTGAGCCCGCACAGCCTACAGAGCAGCGCGCGGGCGATCACCCGGTCATCGGGCCGGTCATCGGGCCGGTCATCGGGCCGGTCAGGGCCGGTCAGGGCCGGCCGGGCCGGTGCGGCTGGTGGGGCCTACGTCCAATGGCGCATGGCGCGGGGGGCCCGGGGGTGGGGAGAGTGGCAGGCATGGAACCTCTCGACCCCGCCCGTACCGATGCCTACCTGCGCCGCCTGGGAGCGGCTCGGCCCGCCCGGGCCACGGCCGACTCGCTGCGCGAGCTGCACCTGGGCCACCTGCGTACCGTGCCGTTCGAGAACCTGTCGATCCACCTCGGCGAGAAGCTCGTGCTCACCCCGGACGCCGTCTTCGACAAGATCGTGACCGCGGGGCGCGGCGGGATCTGCTACGAACTGAACGCCGGCTTCGCCGCGTTGCTGGGCGCCCTCGGCCACCGGGTGGAGCTCCTCCAGGCCAGGGTGTACGGCAAGGACGGCGCGCTGGGCGTCCCGTACGACCACCTGGCGCTGCGCGTCGACGGGCGCTGGCTCGCGGACGTGGGTTTCGGCGACCACACCGCGCACCCGCTGGACCTGGACGAGCCGGGGGAGCAGAAGGATCCGGCCGGGGTGTTCCTGGTCCGGCCGGCCCCGGACGGGGAGTTCGAGGTGCTGCACGACGGCGTGCCCGTGTACCGGCTGGAGACCCGCCCGCGCGTGCTCGCCGACTTCCTGACCGGTGCCTGGTGGCACTGCACCAGCCCGGAGTCGGGCTTCACCAAGGGCCCGGTCTGCTCGCGGCTCACCGCGGACGGCGGCCGGATCACCCTGCGGGACCACACCCTCATCGCCACCTCGGCGGCCGGCGACCGCACGGAGGAGGAGCTGGCGACCGACGAGGAGGTACGGGCCGCCTACCGCGCCGAGTTCGCCATCGTGCTCGACCGGCTGCCCGTGCCGCTGCACCCGCGGCCCTGAGCCGATCGGCACCCGCGGGGCCGGGCGCACCGGCGGGCTCGGGCGGGCCTCAGGCGACCTCGGTCCACGGGCCGGAGCTCTCCTCCTTCGGGATCCAGAGCAGGGGCTGGCTCGTGCGGCAGTACTCGCCCGCCCCCTCCTCCCAGGGGAAGAGCCCCTCCTTGTCCGGCCAGAACAGCTGGGTGATGGGCAGCGGCGGGGTCTGGTAGAAGTCGATGCCCGCGCCGAAGAAGTCGTAGTACCAGCTGGGATGCACGGGGCGGACGATCACGTCGCAGCCGTCGAGAACGTCGTCCCGGCGCTGGTCCGGCCCGAGCGGGTTGCCGCTCCGGACCGCCGCCCCGGCCGCGTTCGCCACGCGCATCGCGGTCTGGGAGGGCAGGCCGAACACGCTCACCTCGGGGCTGCGCAGTGTGTGCCAGAGGCCGATGGAGTAGGCCCAGTCGCCGGGGGAGTCGCCGCCCGCCACGCCCATGACGTGCCAGCCGTAGTCCGCGACGTTCTTCGTGGTGCGGGCGTCCCGTTCCTCCGACGGGGGTCCGCCGAACTCGGTCGGGGCGCAGATCAGGCAGAAGCAGGGGAAGTCGTTCACCTGAGGAGCGTAGTCGCGCCCCGTGCCCGGGGCCCGGTCAGCCGCGTCCGGGCAGAACCCAGGTTCCCCGCGCGTAGGCGAAAGGGCCCCGGCCGAGTGAACTCGGACGGGGCCCCTCGCGTGCGTCGAGCCGGCGACGGCGGCGGTCAGCCGCCGCACTGGCAGGGGGCGCCGGACTGGCAGCCGCAGCCGCAGCCCGAGCCGCAGCCGCATGCTGCGAGCAGCGGGAGGCGCAGGGGCTCCGGCCTCGGCGGCTGCTCCTGCTCCGGGGTGATGGGGACGGGGGAATCGGGCATGGTTCCTCCTCGCAGGCGGTGTACAGGGAGTCGTACGGCCTTCGCCTCATTCATGCCCAGCGCCACCGGCGCGTCAACGGCGCATTGGGGCTCGCCGTGCCTGCGTGCCTGCCGTCCTTGCGCGTGCTCGCCGCGCTCGTCGGGCTCCGCGCGCCGGCCGTGCTCGCCGTGCCCCGGTGGCTCAGACGCCGTCGACCTGCGTCGGCTGCTGGAGGTCGTCCGCGTGCTCACCCGTCACCAGGTAGACGACGCGCTTGGCCACCGACACCGCGTGGTCGGCGAAGCGCTCGTAGTAGCGGCCCAGCAGCGTCACGTCGACCGCCGTCTCGATGCCGTGCTTCCAGCGGTCGTCCATCAGGTGCTGGAACAGCGTGCGGTGCAGCTGGTCCATCTCGTCGTCGTCCTGCTCCAGCTGGAGGGCGAGGTCGACGTCCTTCGTGATGATCACCTCGGCGGCCTTCGCCATCAGGCGCTGCGCCAGCTGCCCCATCTCCAGGATGGTGGCGTGCAGGTCCCGCGGGACCGCCGTGTCCGGGAAGCGCAGCCGGGCGAGCTTCGCCACGTGCTGGGCCAGGTCACCGCTGCGCTCCAGATCGGCGCTCATGCGCAGCGAGGTCACGACGATGCGCAGGTCGGTGGCGACCGGCTGCTGGCGGGCCAGCAGGGCGATGGCGCGGGCCTCCAGGTCGTGCTGGAGGTCGTCGACCTTCTGGTCGGCGGCGATGACGCTCTCGGCGAGCTTCAGGTCGGCGTCGAGCATGGACGTCGTGGCCCGCCCGATCGCGGAACCGACGAGCCGGGCCATCTCGACCAGGCCTTCTCCGATCGAGTCCAGTTCCTCGTGGTACGCGTCGCGCATGTCTCGTGTCCCTCTCTCGACCTACTACTGCGGTACTGCCCGGGGCGGGCCGGGGCGGCCTTTGGCCCCACGTTGACACGGTGAGCCGCAAACGCGTCCGACTCCGGCATCACAAGTGAATCAACCCCGTCGCCAGGGTGAACTCTGGGCGACGACTGTTCGAGCTGCCACCCGAACGGCTGTGGAAGTGTCGTCGGGCCTGCTTAACCTGGATCCATGGACGTGAACGCGGCGGTCGCCGCAGCTGCAGCGATCGCCGGTCTTTGCACCGGCGTCATCGCCATGCTGGCGTTCCGCTGGAGCGAGCGCGACCAAGCCCGCCCCACCCGGAGCTCCATGCGCCCCGACATCAATGCGGTGCTCCCGCCCGGCGTGGACACCGTCCTCTCCGTACTGCGCTCCTCCGCCGTCGTACTGGACGAGGGCGACGCGGTGGTCAAGGCCAGCTCGGCGGCGTACGCCCTCGGCCTGGTCCGCGGCGGCAAGCTCGCCGTCGAGCCCATGCTCCACATGGCCCGTGACACCCGGCGCGACGGGGAGATACGCCAGGTCGAGCTGGACCTGCCCCGGCGCGGCACCGGCCGCGGCGAGGCCCTCGCCGTCTCGGCGCGCGTGGCCCCGCTCGGCTCCCGCCTGGTGCTCCTCCTGGTCGAGGACCTCACCGAGGCCCGCCGCATCGAGGCCGTACGCCGCGACTTCGTGGCCAACGTGTCGCACGAGCTGAAGACCCCGGTCGGAGCGATCTCCCTGCTGTCCGAGGCCGTCATGGACGCCTCGGACGACCCCGAGGCGGTCAGCCGCTTCGCCGGCCGCATGCAGATCGAGGCCACCCGGCTGATCAACCTCGTGCAGGAGCTCATCGACCTCTCGCGGGTACAGAACGACGACCCGCTGGAGGACGCCGAGCCCGTACGCGTGGACACGCTCGTGGCCGAGGCCATCGACCGCTGCCGCCACACGGCGTCCTCCAAGCAGATCATCATGGCCGCGGGCGGCACCGCCGACCTGCGGGTTTGGGGCAACCGCGGACAGCTCGCGGCCGCCCTCGGAAATCTGGTCGAGAACGCCGTCAACTACAGCCCCGCCCGCACCCGCGTCGGCATAGCCGGCCGCAGGGTGGCGGCACCTGGGGGAGACTTGATCGAGATCGCCGTGACCGACCAGGGCATCGGCATCCCGGAAAAGGACCGCGAGCGCATCTTCGAGCGCTTCTACCGCGTGGACCCGGCCCGCTCCCGTGCCACGGGAGGAACCGGCCTCGGCCTTGCGATCGTGAAGCACGTGGCGGCCTCGCACGGCGGGGAGGTGTCGGTATGGAGCTCGGAGGGCCAGGGCTCCACGTTCACCCTGCGACTCCCCGAAGCGGCAGCGCCGGCCCCGGCGCCGGCCCCCCACACCCACTCCACCCCTGCCTGAACCAGAACCGCACCAGCCATTCCTGCCCCGGAGGTCCTTCCGTGACCCGAGTGCTCGTCGTCGAGGATGAGGAATCCTTCAGCGACGCCCTGTCGTACATGCTCCGCAAGGAGGGCTTCGAGGTCGCCATCGCCGCGACCGGGCCCGACGGGCTGGACGAGTTCGAGCGCAACGGCGCCGACCTCGTCCTCCTCGACCTGATGCTTCCCGGCCTGCCCGGCACGGAGGTCTGCCGGCAGCTTCGCGGCCGTTCCAACGTTCCCGTGATCATGGTGACCGCCAAGGACAGCGAGATCGACAAGGTCGTCGGGCTGGAGATAGGAGCAGACGACTACGTCACCAAGCCCTTCTCCTCGCGGGAGCTGGTCGCCCGCATCCGCGCGGTCCTGCGCCGCCGCGGCGAGCCGGAGGAGGTCACCCCGGC
Source organism: Streptomyces sp. NPDC029164 (assembly GCF_055563995.1). Lineage (NCBI taxonomy): Bacteria > Bacillati > Actinomycetota > Actinomycetes > Kitasatosporales > Streptomycetaceae > Streptomyces > Streptomyces sp. NPDC029164. The sequence continues at coordinate 68,728 of NZ_JBVHWW010000020.1, forward strand.
GGCCCTGGAGGCCGGGCCCGTACGGATGGACGTCGACCGCCACGTGGTCACCGTCGCCGGCGGCAAGGTGGACCTCCCGCTGAAGGAGTTCGACCTGCTGGAGATGCTCCTGCGCAACGCGGGCCGCGTACTGACCCGCATGCAGCTGATCGACCGCGTCTGGGGCGCCGACTACGTCGGTGACACCAAGACCCTCGACGTCCACGTCAAGCGGCTGCGTGCCAAGATCGAGCCGGACCCGGGCGCGCCGCGCTACCTGGTGACGGTCCGCGGCCTCGGCTACAAGTTCGAGCCGTAAGCCGGCGGCGTTCGCGCAGGCGGGGGCCGGTCGGAGGCAGGCAAGCCGCACCCCGCCGCGCGAGGTGGTGTGCGTACGGGAAGGGCCCCCAGCCGCTGGTGCGGATGGGGGCCCTTCCCGTACGCGTACGTGTACGGCGCTACGCCGCTCTCGGGATCAGTGGCCCGCGCTGTGCGAGGGAGAACCCGACGGCGTGCCGGCGGCGCTGCCCGAGGGGGAGCCGGACGGGCTGCCCGAGGCCGCACCGGTGGCCGCGCCCGACGGGGAGCCGGAGGGGCTGCCGGCCGGGGTGGCGCCGGCGGCCGGGCCGGCGGCCGGGGCCACCGTCGGACCGTAGGGCGCGTACATGCCGGTGGCCGGGACCACGAAGGCCTCCAGCTCGACACCGCCCGTGCTGCTCAGCTGGAAGACGACCTTCTGCACTTCGCCGTCCCGGACGGTCGCGGCACCGCCCTCGATCACGGCGGAGGCGTTGTTCTTGCCGCCGATCACCACGGAGCCGAGGGCCGGCACGGTGACCTTGCCGGAGCCTTCGGCCGGCTTCAGCGTGACCTTGCCCTTGCCACCCGGGAGGGTGATGGCGTCAAGGGTCTGCGCCTTGGTGCCGTTGTTGAAGAGCGTCGCCGAGACGACCGCGGGGCCCTTCTCGCCCTTCTGGCCCTGGGTGATCACCAGTGCGTTCTGGACCTCGATCTCGCCCTTGGTGGCGGCGGCGTTGTCCGGCTTGATCTGAAGGCTCTGCGCGTCCTGGCCCGCACCGCATGCGGCCAGCGAGGCGATCGAGAACACGACGGCGGTGGCGGCGAGGGCGCCGCGTCGAAGGCTGCGGCTCACGGCGGCGGCAACTCCTTGGACGAACGGAAGGGGCGGGTGGGCGCTCGGAACGGCCGAGGTAAAGCCGCTCTAAGGGTGTGTCAGCGCGCTTAGGTTACCGAGCCGCCGCCCTGCCCCCGCACCCGACCCTCCGCAGCGCAGCCGCCACCCTGCGGGCGCCCGGCGATCTTGCATTCCGCCCGCCCTTCCCGGTGCGCTTCGCCGCGCCGATCATGTGGCCCTCGCATATCGTGCGCCGGGTGCCCGGTGATCAATTTCCGGGATTCCCCGAACACCACTTCGTGATCAATTCGGGATTGGGCCGGAACCTGCTGCGCGGGGGCGGCCGCCAGTCGAACGGAGTAGTTCGGTTTCCCGACTCCGAAACCGGCAAAACGGGACGTACATCACACGGATGGGGGTGTGGGGCGGGTGTAGCGTGGCCCTTTCGCCTGGTCCGCGCAGCGCCCCCGACCTGCGAATACCCCCTTCCGCAAGCCCTTCGCAGCACGTTCCTGTTGCTGTTGTCAAGCCCCGAGATGTGCCCTGACCTGCGAAAACGCCATTCATAACAGTCAGTTCTCGTGTTACCCTGGATAGCCACGGAAGGGGTACCTGTCACATGACGTTCAAGGTTGGCGACACCGTGGTCTATCCCCATCACGGGGCCGCGCTGATCGAGGCCATTGAGACTCGTCAGATCAAAGGCGTGGACAAGACCTACTTGGTGCTCAAGGTCGCCCAGGGCGACCTGACGGTTCGTGTGCCTGCGGACAATGCGGAGTTCGTCGGCGTTCGCGACGTAGTCGGCCAGGACGGGCTGGACCGGGTCTTCGAGGTGCTCCGCGCACCGTATGCAGAAGAGCCGACGAACTGGTCCCGGCGCTACAAGGCAAATCTGGAGAAGCTCGCTTCTGGCGATGTCATCAAGGTCGCCGAAGTGGTGCGTGACCTGTGGCGTCGTGAGCGTGAGCGCGGGCTTTCCGCGGGTGAGAAGCGCATGCTCGCGAAGGCGCGCCAGATCCTGGTGAGCGAGCTCGCGCTCGCTGAGAACACGAACGAGGACAAGGCTGAGGCCCTCCTCGACGAGGTGCTCGCGTCCTGACGCGAGGCACCCCGTGCACAGCCTCTGTGCACAGTCTGCCGCGGTGCCCGATGACAACGTCTCTCCTCCACGAGAGACCTGTTGCCGGGCGCTGCGGCATGTCTGTATCCGTACATGTCCGTGCGGATACGTACTCTTCTGCACTACCTCACTGCCACCGACTCGATGGCGTACCGGGCCCGGGCAGCCTGCTCGACCGGTCGTCACGGAAGGGGCGAGGGGCGTCGCACCCGGCACCCTTCAGGCCATACCCATGTCGGCCGAAGTCACAAACCTGGCTCGGAGCTACTGATGTCTGACGTAACGCGCCCCCACCGCACCGCCGCGGTGATCCCGGCCGCCGGCCGCGGGGTACGCCTCGGCCCCGGTGCCCCCAAGGCCCTGCGGGCCCTCGGCGGCACCCCGATGCTCGTCCACGCCGTCCGCGCCATGGCCCGCTCCCGCGCGGTCTCCCTGGTCGTGGTCGTGGCCCCGCCCGCCGAGACCACCGAGGTGCGCCTCCTCCTGGGCGAGCACGCGCTGCCCGAGAGGACCGAGCTCCTCGTCGTCCCCGGCGGCGAGACGCGCCAGGAGTCGGTGCGCGCCGGCCTGGCCGCGCTGCCGCAGGGCATCACCTCCGTCCTCATCCACGACGCGGCCCGCCCGCTCGTCCCCGTGGACACCGTGGACGCCGTCGTCGAGGCCGTACGCGACGGAGCCCCCGCCGTGGTGCCCGCGCTGCCGCTGGCCGACACCGTCAAGGAGGTCGAGCCCGGCAAGCCCGGCGAGGCCGAGCCGGTGCTCGCCACGCCCGAGCGGGCCCGGCTGCGCGCCGTGCAGACCCCGCAGGGCTTCGACCTCGCCACCCTCCTGCGGGCGCACGCCGCGATCGCCGTCGACGGCGAGGGCGCCACCGACGACGCGGGCATGGTGGAACGGCTCGGCGTCACCGTCGTGGTGATCCCCGGCCACGAGGAGGCCTTCAAGGTCACCCGCCCGCTCGACCTGGTCCTCGCAGAGGCCGTACTCGCCCGCAGGAGGGCCACCGATGCTTTCTAGTCCGCAGAGCCCGCAGGCCCCGCTGATCCCGCTCGTCGGCATCGGCACCGACGTGCACGCCTTCGAGACCGGCCGCGAGCTGTGGTGCGCCGGCCTGCTCTGGGAGGGCGAGGACGGCCTCGCCGGCCACTCCGACGGCGACGTCGCCGCGCACGCCGCCTGCGACGCCCTCTTCTCCGCCGCCGGCGTCGGCGACCTCGGTGCCCACTTCGGCACCTCCCGCCCCGAGTGGTCCGGCGCCGCCGGCGTCACCCTCCTGGCTGAGGCCGCCCGCATCGTCCGCGCCGAGGGCTTCGAGATCGGCAACATCGCCATCCAGGTGATCGGCGTGCGCCCGAAGATCGGCAAGCGGCGCGAAGAGGCACAGAAGGCGCTCGCCGCGGCGGCCGGCGCCCCCGTCTCCGTATCCGGCACCACCACCGACGGACTGGGTCTCACCGGCCGGGCCGAAGGGCTCGCCGCGATCGCGACCGCCCTCGTGTACCGGACGAACCGGGCCTGAACACCCGTAGCAACGGCACTTCTTCCGCAACAAAGGTGCCCCGCGTCCCCAAAGGGCGCGGGGCACTGCTACAGGCGCACTACCCTGGATGCCGTGACTATTCGCCTGTACGACACCAGCGCCCGGCAGATCCGCGACTTCACCCCGCTCACCGCGGGCTGTGTCTCGATCTACCTCTGTGGTGCCACGGTGCAGGCCGCCCCGCACATCGGGCACATCCGGTCGGGCCTCAACTTCGACATGATGCGCCGCTGGTTCGAATACCGGGGCTACGAGGTCACCTTCATCCGCAACGTCACGGACATCGACGACAAGATCATCGCGAAGTCCGCCGAGCAGCGCCGCCCGTGGTGGTCCATCGGCTACGAGAACGAGCGCGCCTTCAACGACGGCTACAGCGCCCTCGGCTGCCTCCCGCCCACCTACGAGCCCCGCGCCACCGGCCACGTCACCGAGATGGTCGAGATGATGCGCGGCCTCATCGAGCGCGGTCACGCCTACGAGTCCGAGGGCAACGTCTACTTCGACGTGAAGTCGTACCCCGGCTACCTCGCGCTGTCCCGGCAGGAGCTCGACAACATCCGCCAGCCGGAGAGCACGGGCGAGACCGGCAAGCGCGACGCCCGCGACTTCGCCATGTGGAAGTCCGTCAAGCCCGGCGAGCCCTCCTGGGAGACCCCGTGGGGCCGCGGCCGCCCGGGCTGGCACCTGGAGTGCTCCGCCATGGCGCACAAGTACCTCGGCGAGGCCTTCGACATCCACGGCGGCGGGCTCGACCTGATCTTCCCGCACCACGAGAACGAGATTGCCCAGGCCAAGGCCTTCGGCGACGAGTTCGCGCACTACTGGGTCCACAACGCCTGGGTCACCATGTCCGGCGAGAAGATGTCCAAGTCCCTCGGGAACTCGGTCCTCGTCTCCGAGATGGTCAAGCAGTGGCGCCCGATCGTCCTGCGCTACTACCTCGGCACCCCGCACTACCGGTCGATGATCGAGTACAGCGAGGAGGCACTGCGCGAGGCCGAGTCGGCCTTCGCCCGGATCGAGGGCTTCTACCAGCGCGTCATCGAGAAGGCCGGCGGTCCCGTCGAGGCCGCGGGCGAGGTCCCGCCCGCCTTCGCCGAGGTCATGGACGACGACCTGGGCGTCCCGCAGGCGCTGGCCATCGTCCACACCACCGTCCGTCAGGGCAACAGCGCGCTCGCCGCCGACGACAAGGACGCGGCCATCGCGCGCCTGTCCGAGGTGCGGGCCATGCTGGGCGTCCTCGGTCTGGACCCGCTGGACCCGCACTGGGCCGGCGAGGCCGACCGCGGGGAAGACCTCCACGGCGCCGTCGACACCCTCGTGCGCCTCGTCCTCGAACAGCGCGAGTCCGCCCGGTCCCGCAAGGACTGGGCGACCGCCGACGCCATCCGCGACCAGCTCCAGCAGTCCGGCCTGGTCATCGAGGACAGCCCCACCGGCCCGCGCTGGACGCTCGGCCCCCGCTGAGCCGGGCCCGGGGCCGGCCGGCTGAGCTTGGTGTGCCGCCCGGCGCTCCGGGCGGCACACTCTTCATACGTACATACCGCAGCACCAACGAAAACAGGTAGAAGTCATGGCCGGGAACAGCCAGCGCAGGAACCGCCGCACGTCCAACAAGAAGGGCGCGACGGTCGGCAGCGGTGGCCAGCGGCGCAAGGGACTGGAAGGCAAGGGCCCCACGCCCAAGGCCGAGGACCGCAAGAAGCACAAGGCCAACCGCATCAGCAACGCGATGGCCCGCCAGGCCGCCAAGCGTCGCCCGGCCCCCCGCCGCGGCGGCCCCAAGGGCACCAGCGAGATGGTCGTCGGCCGCAACCCGGTCTTCGAGGCGCTGCGCGACGGCGTCCCCGCCACGACGCTCTACGTCCAGCAGTTCATCGACAACGACGAGCGCGTCCGCGAGGCCCTCCAGCTCGCGGCCGAGCGCGGCAACATCAACCTGATGGAAGCCCCGCGCCCCGAGCTCGACCGCATGACCAACGGGCTCAACCACCAGGGCATGGTGCTCCAGGTCCCGCCGTACGAGTACGCGCACCCCGAGGACCTCACCGCGGCCGCCTACGACGACGGCGACGACCCGCTGATCGTGGCCCTCGACGGCGTCACCGACCCGCGCAACCTCGGCGCGATCGTCCGCTCCGTCTCCGCCTTCGGCGGCCACGGCGTGGTCATCCCCGAGCGCCGCGCCGCCGGTATGACCGCCGGTGCCTGGAAGACCTCCGCCGGCACCGCCGCCCGCACCCCGGTCTCCCGCGTCACCAACCTGACCCGTGCCCTCCAGGACTACAAGAAGGCCGGCATCACCATCGTCGGCCTCGCGGCCGAGGGCGAGCACACGGTCACCGACCTGGAGGCGCTCGGCGGCCCGGTCGTCATCGTCGTCGGCTCCGAGGGCAAGGGCCTCGGCCGTCTCGTCGGCGAGAACTGCGACTACCTCGTGCGCATCCCGATGCCGGGCGGCGCCGAGTCCCTCAACGCCGGTGTCGCCGCGGGCGTCGTGCTCTACGAGGCGGCCCGCCGCCGCGCGGACCGCGGTCGCGTCTGATCCGCGGATCCCTTGATCCACTTGGCTCAGGGAAAGTGACCCGTGAGCGTGTCACCCCGCCCGTTTCGGGCGGGGTGGCTTGATCTTGACGGGTCTCGGACACATCCCTGCCGTCAAGGCAGTGTCCTAAACACTGATCACTCGGTTAGATGAGTGTGGACACCAGAACGTCAGGGTTCGACGACCAGCCCGCGCTGAGCATGGTCAAGGTGCCGTGCGATCCCGCACAGGTCATCGTCAACCACGCCAGCTTCCGCGTGCGGCTCGCACCGAGCCCGAGCGCGCGTTCCAAGCCCGCCAAGGCCCCCGGCCGCGCGCCCGTCCTGGGTGGTGCCGTGGTGGCGGCCGCCGGGGCCACCCGCCGCCGCGCCCCCGTGGTGTGGAGCGGCAAGTCCGACGCGGGCGACGCCGCGGCCATGGGCGGACTGCTCCAGGCCGTACGCGAGGCCGGGCGCGGCCACGACGGGTACGGCGGCGGCGAGTACGACGGCGGAGCCACCCAGGTCATCCCGCGCATCGACCTCGCCCACGACCTCGCCGAGGACACCCTCGTCACGCCGACCGTCATCGGCCAGCGCAGCTACGGGGATCCCGCCGAGACGCGCCCGCTGGCCGCCGTACGGGACCTGCCCCACCAGGAGCCGCCCGGCTCCGGGGCCGGGCCGGACTCCCGCCGGCAGGCCGCCGACAACCGGGGGCAGGCCTCGTACTACCCGGGCCGCCGGATGAACCTCGGCGTCGTGCTGCTCCCGCTGCGCGTCTTCCTCGGCTTCATCTCCATCTACGCCGGCATGGGCAAGCTGTGCGACCCCGTCTACTTCGACGGCGGCGAGCGCGGCTCCATGGTCACCTGGCTGCACACGCTCACCCCGTGGGCCCTCGCCGAGCCGCTGCGCGACTTCGCCCTCGCGCACCCGGTCGGCGCGGGCCTGAGCGTGGCCTTCCTCCAGGTCATCGTGGGCGTGCTGACGGTGTTCGGCCTGTGGCAGCGGTTCGCCGCCTGCTTCGGGGCGCTGCTGTCGGCCGCGCTGCTGATGACGGTGAGCTGGAAGACCGTCCCCGCCTACGACGCGCCCGACATCATCTACCTCGCCGCCTGGAGCCCGCTGATCATCGCGGGCGCCCCGGTCTACTCCCTCGACGGACGCCTCGCCGGCGAGGCCTGGCGCACCCTCGGGCCGCGCTCCGAGATCTGGCGGCTGCGGCGGCGGGTCCTGCGCCGCGGAACCATCATGGCCACGGTCGTCTGCGGACTCACCCTGCTCGTCGGCTCGCTCCTCGGCGGCGCCGTCCGCTCCACCACCGTCGTCACCGTCCCCGGCCCCGGGCAGGCCCCGACCAACTACCTGCCGGGCCGGCCGCTGCCGCAGACCCCGGCCAGGCAGCAGCCCGCCGCGCAGCCGACGTCCAAGGCGGCCACCCCCCCGGCGTCCGCCACTCCGACCGAGCCCGCCGCGAAGTCCGGCAAGAGCGGCTCGGGCGCTCCCAGCCGGGAGACGGCCGGGACGGGGTCCCAGTCGCCCACCGCGACGCGGGGCACCACCGGCAAGCAGCAGACCCCGCGCAGCACCCCCCGCCAGTCCACCTCGCCGCGGCAGCCGTCCTCCTCGGGCAGCTCGAACGGCGGGGGCGGGACTCCGACGAAGCAGCCCGGCCTGATCGGCGGTCTCATCGGCTGAGCCCCGCCGACGGGGATCGGTACGAGCACCGGGGCCCGGCACGCGCGAGCGTGCCGGGCCCTTCGCGTGCGCCGGGCGACGCGCGAGGCGCCGTACGGGGGTGCGGGCGGGCGCCGCGGGCCCTGAGGGGCCTCAGGAGCCCGTCTGCGCCGCCAACTCCCGTGCGGCCTCGGTCAGGTCCTTCGCGGTGTCGATGGCCCGCCAGTAGGCCCCCTGGGGCAGCGGGAAGCCGGCCAGCCGCCGCTCGCGCGCCAGGCGCGGGAAGGTGGTCCGCTCGTGGTCCCCGAAGTCCGGGAGCAGCGCGGCGAATTCGGGTCCGAAGACGTACACGCCGGCATTGACCGGGTACGGCGACGGCGGAGCCTCGATGAAGTCCAGTACGTGCCCGAACTCGTTGGTCTCCACCACCCCCCACGGGATCCGCGGCCGGGCCAGCGCCAGCGTCGCGACGGCGCCGCGTTCGGCGTGGAAGGCCGCCATCTCGCGCAGCGAGAACCGGGTCCAGATGTCGCCGTTCGTCGCGTACCAGGCCTGGTCCGGGTGCGGGAGGTGGCGCGCGGCGTACTTGAGGCCACCGCCCCGGCCCAGCGGCTCCTCCTCGACCACCGTGGTCACGCGCAGCGGCAGCCGCGCCCCGGCCAGCCACTCCTGGAGCACCCCGGCGAGGTGCCCGCAGGAGATCACCGCGTCCGTGACGCCCTCGGCGGCCAGCCAGGCCAGCTGGTGCCCGATGATCGGCACCCCCGTCCCCGGGATCTCGACCATCGGCTTGGGACGGTCGTCGGTGTACGGACGCAGCCGCGAACCCTGGCCGCCCGCCAGGACGACGGCCTGGGTGGGGGCGGCGGGGAACGCGGCTGCGGAGGAAGCGGAGGAAGCGGATGGAGCGGATGGAGCGGATCGGTGGTCGTCGGTCATGGCGGCCAGCGTAGGGACGCGAGGTGCGTCAGCCCATGGAGGCGACGCCGGTGGCGTACGAGGTGTCGCACACGGGTCGGGCGTAGGACTGGGCCTTCGTGGGGCCGTACGCGTCGACGGCGGCCCGTCCCAGTGCCCGGGCGATCCCCACGCAGTGCTCGGCGAGCGACGGCCGCCGGTTCACCTCCTGCTGGAGGTGCGTGAGGACGTCGTCCGGCGCCTGGCCCTGCTGCAGATCGCCGACGAGCCGCTCGCGCAGCACCTCGTGCGCGGCGCGCGGCTTCGCCGGGGCGGAGACGCCCTCGGCGGAGGCGGTCAGGATCTGGGAGGAGGACGTGTCCGCCCAGGGGACCATGGTGACCGCGAGGGTCCCGGACAGGACGAGGACGACGGGCAGGACCAGGGCGAGGGATCGGCCGATACGGCGGGCAGTGTGGGTCACGAGGGCGAGAGTAGCGCTCGGTGAAGATTTGGCGACATTTAGTCACCCTGTCGAGGGATGGTTCGACGTGGCTTTTCGAATTGCGGGTTGACGGAGGGGGCCGAATGGCCCGGTCTGCCGGAGTTGGGCAACGCACGGCGGAGGGGCGCCCCTTGACGGAACGCCCCTCGGTCAAGCCCTGTTGCGGAGTCAGCCGGAGAGCCGCTCGCCGGAGGAGGTCGAGAACACGTGGATCTCGCCGGCCCGCGGCACCACGTGCAGGCTGGAGCCCTTCTCGGGCACCTGGCGGCCGTTGACGCGGACCACGAGGTCCTGCCCGCCCTTCTCCTGCGCGCCCTTCTCCACCGGGGTGGAGCCGTACACGTAGCCATCGGCGCCGAGTTCCTCGACGACGTTCACGTCGATGGTCAGGCCGCCGGTCTCGGCGAGGTCGAAGTGCTCGGGGCGCACGCCGACCGTGACGGTGCGGTCGCCCGCGTCGGCCGCGGCGGACAGCGCCTCGCGCGACACCGGGACGACGCTGTCGCCGAACTTCACGCCGCCGTCGGTGATCGGGACCTCGACCAGGTTCATGGCGGGGGAGCCGATGAAGCCGGCCACGAAGAGGTTCGCGGGACGGTCGTACATGTTGCGCGGGGTGTCGACCTGCTGGAGCAGCCCGTCCTTCAGGACGGCCACGCGGTCGCCCATCGTCATCGCCTCGACCTGGTCGTGGGTGACGTAGACGGTGGTGATGCCGAGGCGGCGCTGGAGGCTCGCGATCTGCGTACGGGTGGACACGCGGAGCTTGGCGTCCAGGTTCGACAGCGGCTCGTCCATCAGGAACACCTGCGGCTGGCGCACGATCGCGCGGCCCATCGCGACGCGCTGGCGCTGACCGCCGGAGAGTGCCTTGGGCTTGCGGTCGAGGTAGGGGCGCAGGTCGAGGATGTCGGCCGCCTCCTCCACCTTCTTGCGGATGGTGGCCTTGTCCACGCCGGCGATCTTGAGCGCGAAGCCCATGTTGTCGGCGACGGACATGTGCGGGTAGAGCGCGTAGTTCTGGAACACCATCGCGATGTCCCGGTCCTTGGGCGGCAGGTGCGTGACGTCGCGGTCACCGATGCGGATGGAGCCGCCGTTGACGTCCTCCAGGCCGGCGAGCATGCGCAGCGAGGTGGACTTGCCGCAGCCGGAAGGACCGACGAGGACGAGGAACTCGCCGTCCTCGATCTCCAGCTCCAGCTGGTCGACGGCGGGCTTGTCGCCGCCGGGGTAGAGCCGGGTCGCCTTGTCGAAAGTGACAGAAGCCATGGTGATGAATCCCTTCTACCGGCAGGAACGTGCCGGACGATCCGAGTGGAAGGAAGAATGGGTCTAGTCCAGTAGCACCGGACTCCGCCCGACGCTACCTGCCGGAACGCCGTCTGTCAGCACCCGGGGGCGGGGGACCGGCGGACGGGTTCCGGGTCCGGCCCCGGGTCCCGGCTCAGGCGCCGGCGTCCGGGGGCGGTTCGGGTTTCGTGTGGAGGATCTCGCGGGCCTGGTCCGCGGCGCGGGCGATGCTCTCGGCGATGAAGTCGACGAAGCGGGCGATGTTCTCCAGGCGGGCGGCGGCCGGGGTGCCGGGGCCGAGGACGCCGACGCCCTGGCGGGCGGTCTCGGCGAGCAGGGCGTTGGCGCGGGCGCCGGCGATCGTCGACTGGTACATGACGTCGTCGTCGACGACGTAGCGCTCGCGGCGGCGTTCGTCGCGTTCCCGGCGGATGAGGCCCTGGCTTTCGAGGAACGCGATCGCCTTGGAGATGGACGCCGGGCTGACCTGGAGGCGCTGGACGAGTTCGGACGCGGTGAGGCTGCCCGCGTCGGTCGTGTAGAGCGACGCCAGCACCCGGGCCGTCATCGTGGGCAGGCCCTGCGCGGTGAAGAGGGTGGTGAACGTCTCCTCGTACTCGCGCACGGCCTCCGCGTCGCGGCCGTGGGCCTGCTCGGGCGCCTGCGAGCCGCGGGTGGCGGGCTGCCTGCGCCGGTGGGCGCGGCGTTCGGTGGCGCGGTGGGCCAGCTCCGCCCGGTAGGCGGCGGGGCCGCCGTTGCGCATCACCTCGCGGGTGACGGTCGAGGTGGGGCGGTCGAGGCGTCTGGCGATCTCCGCGTAGGCGAGGTCGTCGGCCAGTCCCAGCGCGATCTGCTGGCGTTCCTGCTGGGTGAGTCTGCCTCCCGGCATCGCGGTCTCCTTCGTGGTGCGGCGTCGCTCCAGCATAGCGTTCATTCTTCATTCATTGCAACGCGATAGGAGACGGTTGTTGCATTGAAATCAAAGCCATTGCAATGAAATGCACGCTGTGAGCTGGGTGAATGCCGATTCTGCGCAACGAACTTGTTGTCAGATCTGTGAATGCAACGTAGCTTTTCGTTCATCAGAAACGGCGGGCCGACAGCGTGCCCGCCACTGGAGAAAGAAGAAGAACGATGCAGAAGTTCGCCACCGCCGCCCCCGTCTCCGCCGTCCTGGACATTCCCGCGGGCCGCATCCGCTTCATCGCCGCCGACCGCGCCGACACCACCGTCGAGGTCCTCCCCGCCAACGCCTCCAAGGGCCGTGACGTGAAGGCGGCGGAGCAGACCACCGTCGAGTACGCCGACGGGGTCCTGCGGATCAACACCCCCGACGCGAAGAACCAGCTCCTCGGCCCTTCCGGGTCCGTCGAGGTCACCGTGCAGCTGCCGGCCGGCTCCCGCGTCGAGGCGAAGGCGGCCAGTGCCGAGTTCCGCGGCGTCGGACGCCTCGGCGACGTCGCCTTCGAAGGCGCCCAGGGCACGGTCAAGCTCGACGAGACCGCCGCCGCGCACCTCACCCTCATGGCCGGCGACGTCACCGTCGGCCGCCTCGGCGGCCCCGCCCGGATCAGCACCCAGAAGGGCGACATCACCATCACCGAGGCCGTCCACGGCACCGTCGACCTGCGCACCCAGGCCGGCGACCTCACCATCGGCGCCGCCCGCGGAGTCTGCGCCACCCTCGACGCCGGCACCGCCTACGGCCGCATCCACAACGCCCTGAACAACACCGACGGCGCCACCGCCGCTCTCGACATCCACGCCACCACCGCCTACGGCGACATCACCGCCCGCAGCATCTGACCCGCAGCCCCTGAGGAGCACCCATCATGACCAACCTGGCCATCGCGGCGAACGGGCTGCGCAAGTCGTACGGCGACAAGGTCGTGCTCGACGGAGTCGACCTGACCGTCCCCGAGGGAACGGTCTTCTCCCTGCTCGGCCCGAACGGCGCCGGCAAGACCACCGCCGTCAAGATCCTCTCCACGCTCGTCCGCGCCGACGCCGGTGACCTGTACGTCGGCGGCCACGACCTGGCCGCCGCCCCGCAGGCGGTGCGGGCCGCGATCGGTGTCACCGGGCAGTTCTCCGCCGTGGACGGGCTGATCACCGGCGAGGAGAACATGCTCCTGATGGCGGACCTGCACCACCTGTCCAGGCGCGAGGGCCGGCGGGTCACCGCCGAGCTGCTGGAACGCTTCGACCTCGTCGAGGCCGCGGCCAAGCCCGCCTCCACCTACTCGGGCGGCATGAAGCGCCGCCTGGACATCGCGATGACGCTGGTCGGCAGCCCCCGGATCATCTTCCTCGACGAGCCGACCACCGGCCTCGACCCGCGCTCCCGGCACACCATGTGGCGGATCATCCGCGAACTGGTCACCGGCGGCGTCACCGTCTTCCTCACCACCCAGTACCTGGAAGAGGCCGACGAACTCGCCGACCGCATCGCCGTCCTCGACAACGGCAGGATCGCCGCCGAAGGCACAGCCGAAGAACTGAAACGGCTCGTCCCCGGCGGACACGTGCGCTTGCGCTTCGCCGGCCCGGCCGCCTACCGCTCCGCCGCCCTCACCCTCGCCGATGCCACCAAGGACGACGAGGCCCTGTCCCTCCAGATCCCCAGCGACGGCAGCCAGCGCGAACTGCGCTCCGTACTCGACCGCCTGGACTCCGCCGGCATCGAAGCCGACGAACTCACCGTCCACACCCCCGACCTCGACGACGTCTTCTTCGCCCTGACCGGCGGCGCGAGCACCATCCCCAACCAGCCCAAGGAGGCCCTCCGATGAGCTCCCTCTCCCTCGCCGTCCGCGACTCGACGACGATGCTGCGCCGCAACCTCCTGCACGCCCGGCGCTATCCGTCGCTCACGCTGAACCTGCTGCTGACGCCGATCATGCTGCTGCTCCTCTTCGTCTACATCTTCGGCGACGTGATGAGCGCCGGCCTCGGCGGCGCGGACCGGTCCGCGTACATCGCGTACGTCGTCCCGGGCATCCTGCTGATGACCGTCGGCGGCACCGTCGTCGGGACCGCGGTGTCCGTCTCCAACGACATGACCGAGGGCATCATCGCCCGCTTCCGCACCATGGCGATCCACCGCGGGTCGGTGCTCATCGGGCACGTCGTGGGCAGCGTGCTCCAGTGCGTGATGAGCGTGATCCTCGTCGGCGCCGTCGCCGTGGCGATCGGTTTCCGCTCCACGGGCGCGAGCGCCCTGGAGTGGCTGGCGGCGCTCGGCCTGCTCGTGCTCTTCGCCACGGCGCTCACCTGGATCGCCGTCGGCATGGGCCTGATCAGCCCGAACGCCGAGGCCGCCAGCAACAACGCGATGCCGATGATCCTGCTGCCGCTCCTGTCCAGCGCCTTCGTCCCGGTGGACGCGATGCCGGGCTGGTTCCAGCCAATCGCCGAGTACCAGCCCTTCACGCCCGTCATCGAGACCCTGCGCGGCCTGCTGCTCGGCAGCGAGATCGGGCACAACGGATGGCTCGCGGTGCTCTGGTGCCTGGGGCTCGCGGTGCTCGGCTACCTCTGGTCGGCCGCCACGTTCAACCGCGACCCGGAGTAACCGGTCGGGTGACGTCCGCGGCTTTCAATCTGATGGCCCGGGGAAGAGCGGTCTGTGTAGAGTGATGGCGGCTTGCCTCCTTAGCTCAGCTGGCCAGAGCACCGCTCTTGTAAAGCGGGGGTCGTCGGTTCGAACCCGACAGGGGGCTCCGTACCCGAAGGCCCCGGACCAACTTGGTCCGGGGCCTTCGGCATGCGCGTCAGTGGCGGCCGGAGATGCGGTCCGCCAGGCGGGCCAGGGGGGTTGTCGTGGGGCGGTGGGTGGCCGTCTCGCGGCGGTCGGCCTCGCGGTAGGCGGCGTAGAGGGCCTGGACGCCGAGCCAGCGGAAGGGCTCCGGCTCCCAGCGGCGGACCTTGTGGCCCACCCAGGGCAGGGCGGTGAGGTCGGTGGACTCGCCGAGGACCAGGTCGCGCAAGGTGCGGGCGGCGAGGTTGGCGGTGGCGACGCCCGAGCCGACGTAACCGCCGGCCCACCCCAGGCCCGTGGTGCGGTCCAGGGTGACGGTGGCGCACCAGTCGCGGGGGACGCCGAGGACGCCGGACCAGGCGTGCGTGATCTCCGTACCCGTGAGCTGCGGGAAGAAGGAGAAGAGGAGGGCGCTCAGGGCCTCGATCGTGGCGGGCTGGGTGCGGCCGTCATGGTCCGTGCGGGAGCCGAAGCGGTACGGGACCCCGCGGCCGCCGATCGCGATGCGGTCGTCGGCGGTGCGCTGGGCGTACATGTACGCGTGGGCCATGTCGCCGAGGACCGGGAAGTCGGACCAGCCCAGTTGGGCCCAGGTCCCGGCGGGGAGCGGGGCGGTGACGATCATCGAGGAGTTCATCGGGAGCCACGAGCGCTTCTGGCCCTTGAGGGCGGCGGTGAAGCCCTCGGTGCAGCGCAGGACGTACGGGGCGCTGACGGTGCCGTACGGGGTGACGGCGCGGCGGGGGGCGATCTCGGTGACGGGGGTCGACTCGTGGATGACGACACCGAGGCGTTCGCAGGCGGCGGCGAGGCCCTTGACCAGCTTGAGGGGGTGGATCCGGGCGCCGTGCGGGCTCCAGCTGGAGCCGACGGCGTCGGCGATGTTGATGCGGCGATGGGTCTCGGTGGCGTCGAACAGTTCGCGGTCGCTCTCGCCGAAGGAGAGTTCGGCGGCGTGGAAGGCCTTGAGCCGGCCGAGCTGGGCGGGGGTGCGGGCGACTTCGAGGACGCCGCCGCGGTGGATGTCGGCGTCGATGCCCTCCTTGGCGGTGACGTCGATGACCTCGGTGACCGTCTCGTTCATGGCGTTCTGGAGGCGGCGGGCGGCCTCGTGGCCGTGGAGGGCGGCGTAGCGGTCGCGGCCGGCGATGCCGTTGTAGAGCCAGCCGCCGTTGCGGCCGGAGGCGCCGTAGCCGCAGAACTTCTGCTCCAGGACGGTGATGTGGAGGTCGGGGGCGGCCTGCTTGAGGTAGTAGGCGGTCCACAGGCCGGTGTAGCCGCCGCCGACGATGACGACGTCGGCGGTGGTGTCGGCGGTGAGGGGCGCGCGGGGTGGGGTGGCCGCGGTGCCGGGGTCGGTCGCGTACCAGAAGGAAATACCGCCGTTGATCGTCATGGGGGAGTTGGTACACCCGGTTCCGGTGGGGCGTCCAGGGGCTGGTTGTCGTGCGTTGGGGCGGGTTTCCAGGCTGGATGGCCGATGTGGGAGGGGTGGCGGGGGCCGTAGGGTGGTGGAAGTTTTGTCATGTTTTCAGTCGATGTTCGACGCGGAGGCCTTCGCGCGGACGCTGAACGGCGCGGGGATCGGCTGGGTCCTGCTCGGACAGGTCCTTGGCCGTCACGTTCGGAGCGCGTCGGGCTACCTTCGGATCATGGTGGACTTCGGGGAGATTCCGGACGGCCTGGTCGAGGCGCAGCTCAGGTTCAACGGCGACGCGGGACGGGAGTTCATCGCGGCCCTGCCGGGGCGGGCCGCGCGGTTCCTGGAGCGGTGGCGGCTGCGGTGCACCGGGCCGGCCATGCACGGGGTGACGGCGTTGGTGCTGCCGGTGGAGCGGTCCGACGGGAGTGCGGCCGTACTGAAGCTGGTCGCGCTGGACGAGGAGAGCGCGGGGGAGCCGGTCGCGCTGCGCGCGTGGGGCGGGCGGGGCTGCGTACGGCTCCTGGAACACGACGCGGAAACGGGCACCCTGCTGCTGGAGCGGCTTGACGAGCGGCGGCACCTGTCGGCGCTCGCGCGGCGGGACGCACGGCGGGCGGTGGGGGTGGTCGGGGAGCTGCTGGCGCAGCTGACGGCGGTACCCGCGCCGGCCGGGCTGCGCGGGCTGGGCGAGATCGCGGCGCGGATGCTGGAGGACGTACCGCGGGCGGTGGGCATGCTCGCGGAGGAGCGGGAGCGGAGGCTGCTGCGGGACTGCGCGGCGGCGGTGGCGGAGGTCGCGGGCGAGCCGGGGGACCGGCTGCTGCACTGGGACCTGCACTACGACAACGTCCTGGCGGGCGGCCGCGAGCCGTGGCTGGCGATCGACCCGAAGCCGCTGGCGGGGGATCCGGGCTTCGACCTGCTCCCGGCGATCGTCAACAACTTCCGCGCGCAGGAGGTGCGGTGGCGGTTCGACCTGCTGACGGAGGCGGTGGGGCTGGACCGGCAGCGGGCCCGGGCGTGGACGCTGGGGCGGGTGCTGCAGAACTCCCTGTGGGACCTGGAGGACGGCGAAGAGCACCTGGACGAGCAGCAGTTGGCCGTGGTCGAGGCCCTGCGGGAGCGGTGACGCACGGGCGCCGGCCGACAGGACCGGCCGCCCCTAGGCTGCGTGCATGATCCGTCACGCTGACATCACCGATGTGCCCGCCATCCACGCGATGATCCGCGAGCTCGCGGAGTACGAGAAGGTGCCGCACGAGGCGCGGGCGACCGAGGAGCAGCTGCGGGAGGCGCTGTTCGGGGACCGCCCGGCGGTGTTCGCGCACATCGCGGAGACGGATGACGGCGAGGCGGTCGGCTTCGCGGTGTGGTTCCTGTCCTTCTCCACCTGGCGCGGGGTGCACGGGATCTACCTGGAGGACCTGTACGTGCGGCCGGGCGTGCGCGGCGGCGGCCACGGCAAGGCGCTGCTGGCGGAACTGGCGCGCACGTGCGTGGAGCGCGGCTACGAGCGGCTGGAGTGGTCGGTCCTGAAGTGGAACGCCCCGACGATCGCCTTCTACGAGGCCTTGGGCGCGCGCCCGCAGGAGGAGTGGTCGGTATACCGCCTGACGGACGCGCCCCTGAAGGCCCTGGGCGGAGCGCGATAGCCCCCGGCCCCGGTTCCAGGATGACCTTCAAGGGCGGGCGTTGGCGGCTGTTGTCAGTGGGCTGGGTCACGATGGGGGGATGGTGCGCAAAGGGCAGGGGCAGACGGTGAAGGCGGCGCGACGGCCGGAGCTGCGGTTGCCGGAGCTGGTGGCGTGGGGAGGGGGCGGGCTGGAGCCGGACGGGGACTACGACGGGCTGGAGTTCGCGGACCTGGACCTGGCGGGGCAGGAGGGGATCGGGGCCCGGTTCATGGACTGCGCGGTGCGGCGCTGCGCGCTGGACGAGGCGGGGCTGGCGAAGGCGCGGTTCCTGGACTCGGTGCTGGAGGGGGTCCGGGGGGTGGGGACGGACCTGTCCGGGGCCTCGTTGCGGGACGTGGAGCTGGTGGACGCCCGGCTGGGCGGGGTGCAGATGCACGGGGCGGTGCTGGAGCGGGTGGTGGTCCGCGGGGGGAAGATCGACTACCTGAACCTGCGGAAGGCGCGGCTCAAGGACGTGGTCTTCGAGGGGTGCGTGCTGGTGGAGCCGGACTTCGCGGGCGCGGTGCTGGAGCGGGTGGAGTTCCGGGACTGCGCGCTGCGCGGGGTGGACTTCAGCGGCGTGCGGCTGCACGACGTGGACCTGCGGGAGGCCGCGGAGCTGGCGATCGCGCGGGGCGTGGACGCCTTGGCCGGCGCCGTGATCAGCCCGGCGCAGCTGTTCGACCTGGCCCCGGCGCTTGCTTCCCAGCTGGGGCTGCGGGTGGAGGCGTAGCCGCTGCTTGGATGCGGCGGCGGACGACCTGCCAGTGCGGGTCCGCCCCGCGGACGGGGCCGGGGAGCCCGAGCAGGCGTGCGTCTTCGAGCAGCTCCTCGGAGGCGCCGTAGGCGCGCAGCCGTGCGGGGGCATGGCGCGCGAACCAGGAGGCGAGCTCGTCGTGGACGGCCTCGTCCTCCTCCCAGGTGCTGCTCCCGGAGAACCACGGCAGGAAGCCCACCAACAGCTCGGTCGTCCAGGTGTCGAAGGTCTCGGTCAGGTGGCGGTCGGCGACGGGGCCTTCCGTCGCCTCCCAGACCGCCAGCCACGGGCGCAGCGCGCCGGAGGCCGCCCTGCACAGCGGGAGGAGGTCGTGCGCGGGGACGGCCGGGTCCGGGGCGCGGAGGGTGTGGGCCCACCAGGCGTGCAGGAATTCCCGTACGGCCGCGCTCTGCTCGGCGGGCCACTGCTGCCAGTCGCCGCGCTCGAACGAGATGCCGACGTCGTCGATGGCGTACGCGTGGGCGCCGAGGCCGACGGTCAGCTCACGCGCGAACTGGGGCAGGACGCGGCGCAGCACGGCGCCGTGGTCGCGCCAGTCGGGTGCGCTCCAGGCGCGGTGCAGCAGGTCGGGATCGAGTTCCGTGTCGGGGACCTTCAACAGGGCGAGCTCCTCGGCGCTGCCCCAGTGGCAGTCGCACTGGACCTCGTCGGGCCGGGCCGTCATTCCGCGGAAGGTGACGGCCAGCCGGTCCAGGGCCCGGTCGAGCCGCGCGCGGGCGGCGTCTGCGTCGAAGCCGACCGCTTCGGCGTCCGGCGCGTCGGCGTCCGTCGCGCCGGGATCCGTCACGCCGGGATCGGTGACGCTCACGCAGGGACGCGGGGGAACTTGGCCTGGAGGGTCCAGATGACGGGGTTGTCGGCGAGGCCGTCGTGCATGTCGATGAGGTCCGCGACCAGGTCGTGCAGGAAGTCGCGGGCCTCGCGGCGCAGCAGGCGGTGGCTGAAGGTCAGCGGGGCTTCCTCGGCCGGCATCCAGTCGGCCTCGACGTCGACCCAGCCGAAGCGGCGTTCGAAGAGCATCCGGTCCGTGGACTCGGTGAAGTCGAGCTCGGCGTGCTGGCGGTGGGCCGAGCGGTTGCCGCGGGGGTCCTGGTCGAGCTGTTCGACGATGTCGCACAGCGCCCAGGCGAAGTCCAGTACGGGCACCCATCCCCAGGCTGTGGACACTTCCCGGTCCGCGTTGGTGTCGGCGAGGTAGACGTCCCCGCAGAACAGGTCGTGGCGCAGCGAGTGGACGTCCGCCGAGCGGTAGTCGGTCTGCGGGGGGTCCGGGAAGCGCCGGGAGAGGGAGTAGCCGATGTCGAGCACGTACCCGATGGTGTCACGGGTCCCGGGGCGTCCCCACCCCGGACGGAGCCGGCGTCACGAGGGGAGGAGGCGTTGTTCCTTCGCGACCGAGACCGCGCCCGCGCGGGTGTCGACGCCGAGCTTGTCGTAGATGCGGCCCAGGTGGGTCTTGACCGTGGCTTCGCTGATGAACAGCGCGCGGGCGATGTCGCGGTTGCCGAGGCCGCGGGCGAGCTGGCCGAGGATGTCCAGTTCGCGGTCGGTCAGGGTGGGGCGGGTGCCGCGCATGTGGGCCATCACCCGGCTGGCCACCGGCGCGGACAGGGTGGTGCGGCCCTGGGCGGCCGAGTGGATGGCGGCGAAGAGCTCCTCCGGGCGTTCGGCCTTGAGGAGGTAGCCGGTGGCGCCCGCGCCGATCGCCCGGGTGATGTCCGCGTCCGTGTCGTACGTGGTGAGGACGAGGACGTGCGGGGGATTGGGGGCGGCGGTGATGCGGCGGGTGGCCTCGACCCCGTCGATGCCCTCGCCGAGCTGGAGGTCCATGAGGACCACGTCGGGTCGGAGTTTGGCGGCCAGGGCGACGGCTTCCTCGCCGCTGCCCGCCTCGCCGAGGACCTCGATGTCCGGCTCGCTGCCGAGGAGGGCGAGCAGGCCGGCGCGGACCACCACGTGGTCGTCGCAGAGCAGGATCGTCGTCATGGGGCCGGCTCCAGGGGGATGGCCGCGGAGAGGACGGTGCCCTCGCCCGGCGTGGATTCGATCGTGAGGGTGCCGCCGAGCTGGCGGACGCGGGCCCGCATCGCGGGGAGCCCGTGGCCGCGCTCGGCGGCGTCGGTACGGGGCTCGGCGAATCCGTGGCCGTCGTCGGCGATGTCCAGGACCACCTGGTCCCCGAGGAAGCTGAGCGTGAGTGCGGCCGTACGGGCGCCGGAGTGCTCGCGGACGTTGGCCAGCGCGCCCTGGGCTATCCGCAGCAGGGCGGACTGGACGCGGTCCGGGAGCGGGGCGGGGGTGCCTTCGAGGTGGAAGCGGACCTCGGTGTCCGGGCCGGCGTCCAGGGCGCGCAGCGCCTCGGCGAGTCCGGCGCCGTCGGCGAGCTCGGACGGGGCCAGGTCGTGGACGAGCCGGCGGGCCTCGGCGAGTCCGTGCGCGGCGATGCCGGTGGCGGTACGGACGTGCGCGCGGGCGGTGGCCGGGTCGGTGTCCCAGGTGCGGTCGGCGGCCTGGAGCAGCATCTGCTGACTGGACAGGTTCTGGGCGAGGGTGTCGTGGATCTCCATGGACAGCCGCTGCCGTTCGGCGAGGGTGCCTTCGCGGCGTTCGGTGGCGGCCAGTTCCCGGCGGGTGCGGATCAGGTCGTCGATCAGCGCCCGCTGTGCCTGGGCCTGGCGTTCCATGTGGACGAAGACGGCGGTCGCGAGGGCGGCGACGGCGGGCGGGGCCAGGAGCAGGGTGGGGTCGAAGGACTTGGACAGCTTCATCTGGGCGATCACCACGAAGCCGGTGAGGAGGGCGACCAGGACGACGGCGGCGCGGGGCGGGAGGGTGCGCAGGGCGGTGAAGAAGAGCGGTACGGCGCACCAGGCGAAGCTCGGCGCGAGGACGACCAGGACCACCCAGGTGGTGACGACCAGGCCGAGCCAGAGGAGCCGGCGGGTGGTGGGGGCGGCGCCGAGGGCGGGGCCGAGTACGTAGAGCAGGGCCAGGGTGATGCTGAGGGCGATGATCCACGGGGTGCGGGGTTCGCCGGGGTGGCGCAGGAGGAAGCGGAGCAGGGAGGCGCCGAGGAGGAGGAAGAAGGCGGTGTGGGCGACGGTGGCCAGCGTACGGGTGTCTGGATTGCGGGTGGGGTGGCTCACCGGGGCTCCTGGTTCGCGGGTGTGTCCATTGTCGCCGGTGGCGGTGTTCGGGGCGGGTGCGCTCCGCTGCCGGGGGCGTTGCCCCCGGACCCCCGCGCCTCAAACGCCGACGGGGCTGGAGGGTGCCGGGCGGGGCTGGATGCGCGAGGTTCTGACCAGGAAATACCGCGCCGGAGGCGGGTCGCATCGACCGATTGGATGACCCTGGGGTCAACCGGTGCGGTGGGCGGGGGGAGCCGGTACGGGGACGGGGTGGCGGGGGGTTCGGGGACAGGCTTGGAGCAGTGAAGGAGCCGGTCCGACCGGCCCGGACCGAACCCGATGCCGTCACCGTGTCACCGTTCTCAGGAGCAGAGATGAACACCCGCACCCGCGTTCTCACCGGTACCGCCCTCGCCGTCGCCCTGGGCGCCGGTGCCTTCGGCGCGGTGAGCGCCAGCGCCACCCCTGCCGCCGACGCCGCCCCGGCCGCCGCCTCCGCCGCCGCCGTCGCCGGCAAGAACGACGGCCCGAGCGACAAGAACTTCACCACGACCACGCACCTCACCGTCGACGCCGCCACCCGCGCCGCCCAGGCCGCGCTGCAGGCCGCGCAGGCCGAGAACCAGAAGGTGACGGTCGCGGTGGTGGACCGCAACGGCAACACCATCGTCACCCTGCGCGGCGACGGCGCCGGCCCGCAGTCCTACGAGTCGGCGCAGCGCAAGGCCTTCACCGCCGTGTCCTGGAACGCCCCGACCTCGGTGCTCGTGGGCCGCCTCGCCCAGACCCCGAACCTGAAGGACATCCCCGGCACCCTCTTCCTCGGCGGCGGCACCCCGGTCCAGGCGAACGGCGCGCCCGTCGCGGGCATCGGTGTGGCCGGCGCCCCGAGCGGTGACCTGGACGAGAAGTTCGCCAAGGCCGGTGTCGACGCCCTGGGCAAGTAGTCCGCACGGGCCGCCCGCCTAGGATCGAGTGCGTGGAACACCGCGCACTCCTCCGTCTCGCCGTCCCTGCCGTCGCCTCCCTCCTCGCCCTCACCACGGCGTGTACGGGAGGCACGGTGCAGGGGCGGCCGGGCGCGTCGGGCCTGCGCGACCCGTACTTCCCCAAGGCCGGCAACGGCGGCTACCAGGTCGACCACTACGCGCTCGACCTGGACTACGACCCCGCCGACGGGGAGCTGCACGGTACGGCCGTCATCACCGCCCGCGCCGAGCAGGGCCTCAGCTCCTTCAACCTCGACCTCAGCGGTCTGAAGGTCGAGGGAGTGACCGTGCAGGGCGTCGGCGCCCGGCACAACCGGACCGGCAACGAGCTGACCGTGCGCCCGGCCGAGGACCTGAAGAAGGGCGAGGTCTTCCGTACGGAGGTCGAGTACGGCGGCAAGCCGAAGTCCCTCACGGACGCGGACGGTTCCAAGGAGGGGTGGATCACCACCGAGGACGGCGGGGACGGACAGGGCAGCGCGCGGGCGGGGGCCGGTGCGGTCGGCGTCGGTGAGCCGGTCGGGTCGATGACCTGGTTCCCGGGCAACCACCACCCCAGTGACAAGGCCACCTACGACATCATGCTCACCGTCCCGCGCGGCTACGAGGCCGTGTCCAACGGGGAGCTGCGCTCCCGCACCGAGGACGCGGACGGGCGGACCGGGTTCGCGTGGCACAGCCCGGAGCCGATGGCGAGCTATCTGGCCACCGCCGTCGTCGGCCCGTACAAGGTGACGACGGGGCGGACGGCGTCGGGGACCGGCCTCTACAACGCCGTGGCGCCCGGGGAGGCGGCCGCGAGCGAGGGTGCGCTCGCGCGGCTGCCGGAGATGGTGGAGTGGGGCAGCGGCCGGTTCGGCCCGTACCCCTTCGGCACGGCGGGCGCGGTCGTGCTGCCGGCCGGCACCCTCGGGTACGCGCTGGAGACCCAGACGAAGCCCGTCTTCTCCGGTGCGCCCGAGAACGAGGACCTTCTCCTGCACGAGCTCGCCCACCAGTGGTTCGGCAACTCGGTGTCGCCGAAGTCCTGGAAGGACATGTGGCTCAACGAGGGCTTCGCGACCTACGCCGAGTGGCTGTGGGCCGAGGAGCACGGCGGGCCCACCGCCCAGAAGCGCTTCGAGGCGTTCCTGGCGGGCGACACGGCCGTCGACGAGGCGGCCGACTCCGCCTGGGACGCCTTCCCGCCGGCCTCCCCGCCCGGGCCTGATCACATCTCGGACGAGCCGGTGTACTACCGCGGCGCGATGGTCCTGCACCGGATCCGTCAGGAGGTGGGCGACGAGAAGTTCTTCGCCCTGGTGCGCGGCTGGGCCGCGGACCACCGGCACGGGAACGCGAGTACGGCCGACTTCACCGCCTACGCGCAGGAGAAGACGGGGCACGACCTGAAGAAGGTCTGGGACGTCTGGCTGTACGGCGAGGGCCGCCCCAAGTAGCCGGCCGCTCCCGAACCGCCGCTCCCGAACCGCCGCTCCCGAACCGCCGCTCCCGAACCGCCGCTCCCGAACCGCGGCTGCCGACGGCCGGTCCGCTACGGGGCTTCGAGCGGCTTGCGCAGCACCGTGCAGTCGCGGCCGCGCTCGCGGTCCTTGGCCCGGCGCAGTTCCGCGTACCCCTGGGACTGCCAGAAGGCGAGGGCCTTGGGATTGTTGTCCAGTACGGCGATCTGCACGCCGGTGCGTCCGGCGGCGCGGAAGCGGTCCTCGACCAGGGCGGCGACGGCGCGGCCGTACCCCTCGCGGTGCGCGGTGGCGTCGATGAGCAGCAGGCCGATCCACGGGTCGGTGCCGGCGGAGGCCGGGTCCGGGTGGTGGGCCAGCGTGGCGGCCAGGCCGACGAGGCGGCCGGCGGAACGGGCGAGGAGGACCTCGGCGCCGTCATGGGCGAGTTCGTCGGCGAGGGCGGCCGCGACCTGTTCGACGGTGATGCGGTCCGGGTCGGGGAAGTCGCCGCTGAGTTCGAAGAACGCGTGGTTCGTCGAGTAGAGGGCGGCGATCTCGGTGAGGACCGGGCCGGGGAGGGCGCCGTCGACGGGGACGAGCGGTTGGAGGATCACCCGTCGAACGGTAGCGAAGCCCCCTCCCCGGACGGCCGGGAGGGGGCTTCACCAGCGCTGGAGCCGTACTTAGACGTTGACGCCGAAGTCCTGCGCGATGCCGGTGAGGCCGGAGGCGTAGCCCTGGCCGACCGCGCGGAACTTCCACTCGGCGCCGCTGCGGTAGAGCTCGCCGAAGACCATGGCGGTCTCGGTCGCCGCGTCCTCGGAGAGGTCGTAGCGGGCGATCTCGGCGCCGCCGGCCTGGTTCACGACGCGGATGTACGCGTTGCGGACCTGGCCGAAGTTCTGGCTGCGGGCCTCGGCGTCGTAGATGGAGACCGGGAAGACGATCTTGTCCACGTCGGCCGGCAGGCCGGCGAGGTTGACGTTGATGGCCTCGTCGTCGCCCGCGCCCTCGCCGGTGCGGTTGTCACCGGTGTGGACGATGGTCTGGTCCGGGGTGGACTTGTTGTTGAAGAAGACGAAATGGCCGTCGGAGACGACCTTGCCGGTCGGGTTGACCGCGATGGCCGAGGCGTCGAGGTCGAAGTCGACACCGGTCGTCGTACGGACGTCCCAGCCGAGGCCGACCGTGACGGCAGCGAGGCCGGGGGCCTCCTTCGTGAGCGAGACGTTGCCGCCCTTGGACAGGCTGACAGCCATGGGAATGTCCCTTTCCTCATCCAACATGCACGTACAGGCGGTCAAACTACCGCTGCTCCCTATAACGCGACGAGAGGCCTCTCGGGTTCCCGCCGTGAAATCTGAGTGACGCAGGCGGGGGCGGGCACGGATCATAGGGGGCATGCCTGGTCCTTATGTCATCCGCGGTTCGGTCGTGCTCCCCGAGGGCGAGCTCGCCTGGCGCTTCTCGCGCTCCTCCGGGCCCGGCGGGCAGCACGTGAACACCTCCGACTCGCGGGTGGAGCTGATGTTCGACCTGGCGGCGACGAAGGCGCTGCCGGACGTGTGGAAGGAGCGGGCGCTGGAACGGCTGGCGTCCCGCCTGGTGGGCGGGGTGGTGACCGTACGGGCCTCCGAGCACCGCTCGCAGTTCCGCAACCGGGAGATGGCGCTGGTGCGGATGGCTTCGCTGCTGGCGGAGGCGACGGCTCCGCCGCCGAGGCAGCGGCGGGCGACGAAGATCCCGCGGGGGATCAACGAGCGCCGGCTGCGGGAGAAGAAGGCGCGGGCCGAGACCAAGCGGGGGCGGACCGGGCGGGACTGGTAGCCGGCGGTCCGGCCCGCCTGCGGCTCAGCCTGAAGAGCGGATGGTGCGGCCGGGCTATTGGCCGTTCAGGTGCCGGTAGCGGCCGCGGAAGTACGTCAGGGGCTGCTGGTCCGGGGACGGGAGGGCCGCCGTCAGGACGCGGCCGATGACCAGGGTGTGGTCACCCGCCTCGACGCGGTTCTCGGTGCGGCACTCCAGGGTGGCCAGGGCGCCGGTCAGCAGCGGGGCGCCGGAGGCCTCGCCGCGTACGTACGGCAGGTCCGCGAAGAGCAGACGGTCGCTGATGCGGCCCTTCATCGCGAAGCGGCCCGCGACCTGGAGCTGGTGGTCGGCGAGGACCGAGACGGCCCAGAGGGGCTGTTCCGCGAGCAGGTCGTCCATCCGGGAGCCCTCGCGCAGGCTCACCAGGACCAGCGGCGGGTCCAGGGACACCGACATGAAGGCGGTCGCCGTCATGCCGGCGTCCTCGCCGCGCGGGCCGTCCGCCGTCAGGGGGGTCTCGTGCGCGGTGATCAGGCACACGCCCGCCGCCAGCCGGGACATCGCGGCTCGGAACTCGTCATTGCTCACTCCCTCAGCATGCGGGTTTCCGTGGGACGGGCGGGGCGCGGGGGTCGTCTTCAGCACGCTGAAACGCTAATCTCGCCCTCCGCGCCACACATCGGGCCCTGGTCCGAGTCGCGCCCCCGCCCCTTGGCCTAGGCCCCGGCGTATCGTTTGCTCTCGGGAATGTGGGGGAGCGCTCCCAGTCGGCACGAGCCTCTCCACGCACCGTTATTCATCTCATGTGACTTGAGTCACAGAGAGCAAGATTTGTTGACCCTGTGTACCTGCCGCACAGCTCACTGTGATTCAGTGGACGGGACACCGCAACGAAACGCCGATGACAAACCTGGAGTTGCTGTCGAGGTCTCGGGGAGAGCGAGCAATGGAGACCGAGTCGGAGCCGTACGTCCGTCTTGCGACCCTGCGGCAGCTGCACCGGGTGGTGGCCGATCTCAATACGGCCAGGAGCCTGGCGGACACTCTGCAGACCGTCGTGGACGGCATCGTCGTGGGCCTCGGTTACGAACTCGCCTGTGTCAACCTCGTACGCCCTGACGGCGATCTGGTCGTCGCCGCCTTCGCCGGAGACCCCGCCGCCGAGGCGCTCATCACCGGCCGCGTCGGCTCCCGCCCCTCCTGGGAACGCCGCCTGACGATGGGTGAGAACTGGGACGGACTCCGGTTCATCCCGCACACCGAGGGCTGGATCCTCATGGAGGACGACGTCCCCCAGTGGCACACGGACGGCCCCGATCCGCGCTTCGAGGACGAGTGGCACCCCGAGGACCGGCTCTACGCCCCCATGTACGCGTCCGGCGGGGAACTTCTGGGTGTCATTTCGGTGGACAGACCGCGCAACGGGCGCCGCCCCGGCGCCTGGGGGCGCGAAGCGCTCCAGATGTACGCCTTTCAGGCCGCGATTGCGATCAGCAACGCGAGGCTCCGGGCGAACATGCAGCGGGCCCTGGTCCGGCTGGAGCGTGAACAGCAGGCGCTGCGCGCCAGCGAGGAGTCCTTCCGGCAGGCCTTCGAGTATGCCCCCAGCGGCATGGCCATCGCCGAGATGGGCGGGGACCAGCACGGCCGGCTGCTGCGGACCAACGACGCGCTGTGCCGGCTGCTCGGCCGGCCGGCCTCCGTACTGCGCCGCTACTCCTTCTCCGACCTGGTCCACCCCGAGGACATCGGCACCCTCCTGCGGACCTCCGCCGAGGGCGGGCGCGCCGAGCTGCGCCTGGGCCGGCGCGACGGCACGTATGTATGGGTCTCGCTGCGCAACTCCGTCGTCGCCGACGCCGCCGACGGGCCGCGGTTCCTGCTGACGCACGTCGAGGACATCGAGGAGCGCAAGCGGCACGAGCTCCAGCTCGCCCACCGCGCCAGCCACGACTCGCTGACCGGCCTGCCCAACAGCGCCGAGCTGCGCTCCCGGCTCGGCGCGCGGCTGTGCCGCAGGCCACAGTCCGTGCGCGCCACCGCGATCGAGGCCCTGGACGCGGCCTTCGAGGGGCGTGACGGACACGACGGGCGCCCGGTGCACGACGGCCACGAGGTGCGCGCGGAGGCGGGTGGTGCCGGTGAGCACGGCTTTCAGGCCGACGGACCCGACCGGTACACCGGGTCCGACCCCTTCGAGTTCCCCGGGGCGCCGGCCGCGGCGCCGGCGGACGGTCCGTACGACCACCACGTGCACACGGTGGCGCCCGCGACCGACATCGACGACGGGACGAAGGGGCTCGCGGTCCTCTTCTGCGACCTCGACGGCTTCAAGTCGATCAACGACAGATTCGGGCACCACACGGGCGACGCGGTCCTGATCGAGGTCGCCCGGCGGCTCACGACGGGCGTCAGGGACGGTGACACCGTCGCTCGGCTGGGTGGTGACGAATTCGTCGTCCTCGCCGACGGCCTGGGGGCGGCGGACGCCGCCGATCTCGCCGTCCGGCTGCGCAACGCGATCATCCCGCCGATCCGGGTCGACGGGCGTGCGGTCCGTGTGGGAGCCAGTTTCGGCATCGGCTGGGCGAGCTGCGGGATGTCCGCGGACGAGGTGCTGCGCTCCGCCGACCAGCGGATGTACATCGAGAAGCGGTCGCGTTCCAAGGCGCACCGCAGGGCCGGCTGAGGCGGTCTGTCGCCCCTGGGTGCACGTGTTCGGGGTAGGCTCCCGGGGGTCGAAAGGAGTGACCTGCGATGACGACGCCCGCGAACAACGGCCCGCACGGTGGGGCGAACAAGCCCGAGGACGACGATCCGTTCGGCTACCTCTACGAGGACGGCCAGGCGGCCGGAGCCACCCCGCCCACGTCGGGCGGTGGATACGGCTATCCCGGGGCGTCGGCCGGCGGTCACCACGGAACGCAGCCGGGCGTCCCCCGCACCTCCCACCACCAGGTGCGGACGGTCGGCGAGCGCCGCAACGGCGGCCAGCGCGGTCAGGTTCCCGCGCAGCAGCCGCCCTACCAGGCCCAGTACCAGGCTCCGGAGGCGCTCCAGGCGGGCGGCTACGGCGTTCCGCAGCAGCCGCAGGCCCCGCAGCACCAGACCCAGGCGATCGCGCACTCCGGCGGTCACGGCGGCAGTGGCGGCGGTTCCAGCCGTCGCGGTCTGCTGATCGCCGCCGTCGCGGTGGTCGGCGCGGTCGTGATCGGCATCGGCGCGGCCCTGGCCTTCGGTGACAAGGGCAAGGACAAGAAGGACCAGGACCAGGCGAACGGCGGCCAGCAGTCGGCGGCCCCGCAGAACCCCTCGGCGGCGCCCCCGAGCGGCTCTCCCGCGCCCTCCCAGGCCCCGCTGCCCAAGGGTGAGGCGGCGGGCGCCGGCATGTCCATCACGGGCGGTGCGGCCCTGGACACCACGATTCCGGGAGCGAAGAGCTCGGGCGGCCAGTACGTCGGCGGGTTCAACCGGCCCGGCGCGGCCGTGACGTGGACCCTGGACGTCCCCAAGGCGGGGAAGTACAAGTTCTACGTGCGCTTCGGCATCCCGGGTGAGGACGCCAACGGCACCCTCACCGTCAACGGCAAGCCGAACGAGTCGCCGATCAGCATGCGCAACTTCGCCAAGTCGCCCAAGGGCGACTGGGAGAAGGGCTGGCAGACGACCTGGGGCCAGGTGAACCTCGACAAGGGCACCAACACGATCAAGCTGTCGTGCGAGGCCGGCAACAGCTGCAACGTCAACATCGACCAGCTGTGGCTGGAGAACTTCTAGGACACCTCCTGGGCCTCAGCCGGCCGTCGTGACCTTCACCGACCCCCGTACCTCCTCGTAGGTGCGGGGGTCGAACTCTCCCGCCACCGGGGCGAGGACGGTGGCCGCCGACAGGGCGACCGCCCGGGTGAGCCGCTCCTGCCAGTCCGCCCCCTCCACCAGGGCCGACAGGAGGCCGGCGACCGCGGAGTCGCCCGCTCCGGTCGGGTTGCCGGCCAGGGCGCGCGGCGGGGTGGCCTGCCAGGTGCCTTCGGCGGTGGTGGCCAGCAGGCCGTCCGGGCCCAGCGAGGTGACCACGGCGTGGGCGCCCCGGCGGCGGGCGTCGCGGGTGGCGGGCAGCGGGTCGCGGGATCCGGTGAGCTCGGCCAGCTCGGCGGCGTTCGGCTTGATGATCTCGGGCCGGGCGGCGACCCCGCGGCGCAGGGCCTCGCCGCTGGTGTCGAGGAGGACGGGGACCCCGGCCGCGCGGGCCGCCCGTACGAGGACCGCGTACGCGCCGACGGGCACGCCCGGCGGGAGGCTGCCGCACAGGGCCACGGCGCGGGCGCCGCGGACCAGGTCCCCGTACTGCGCGAGGAAGCGGGACCATTCGGCGGACGTGATCAGCGGCCCCGGTTCGTTGAACTGGGTGGTGTCGCCGGAGGACTCGTCGACGACGGCCAGGGTGCGGCGGCTGCCGTCCGCGCAGGGCACGAGGGCGTCCACCACCTGCGGGGTGCGCGCGAGCAGTTCGCGGACGACGGAGCCGACGGGGCCGCCGGTGAAGCCGGTCGCCGTCACCTCGTGGCCGAGCGCGGCCAGGACGCGGGCGACGTTGATGCCCTTGCCGCCGGGGCGTTCGGTGACGGCGGCGACCCGGTGCGAGGCGTGCGGAAGCAGCCTCGGCACGCGGTACGTGACGTCGAGTGCGGTGTTGAGCGTCACGGTCAGGATCATGGGCACCCCCGGGTCTGTTGCTGCCGGGATCATGCCAAACCCGAGGCGGTCGGCCCAGTCCTCGGGCCGGCCGCCTCGGTCCTTACAGCCGCTTGGCCGTCAGATCGCCGCCGCCGCGAGGGGGCTGACGACCCATTCGCCGCGCCGCATGACGCCCTTGACGTCGAAGGCGGCGTCCAGGACGACGAGGTCCGCGTACTTGCCGGGCTCCAGCGAGCCGATCTCGTCGTACAGGCCGAGGAGCCTGGCCGGGTTGGCGGAGATCGCCTGGACCACGGACTCCACCGGCAGCTTGTCGAGGGTCACCGAGCGCTTGAAGGCGGTGTCCAGGGTCAGGGTGGAGCCGGCGATGGAGCCGCCCTCCACGAGCCGGGCCACGCCCTCCTTGACCTCGACCTCCAGCGGGCCGAGGTGGTAGGTCCCGTCGCCGAAGCCGGCGGCGTCCATCGCGTCGGTGATCAGCGCCACGCGGTGCGCGCCCGCGTGGTGGAAGGCCAGTTCCAGGGCCGCCGGGTGCAGGTGCGTGCCGTCGTTGATGAGCTCGACGGTGATCCGCTCGTCCTCCAGCAGCGCGGCGATCGGGCCGGGCTCGCGGTGCGCGAGGGGCGGCATCGCGTTGAAGAGGTGGGTGGCCACGGTCGCGCCCGCGTCGATGGCGGCGCGCGTCTGCTCGTACGTGGCGTCCGTGTGCCCGATCGCGGCGATCACCCCGTGCTCGGCGAGCAGCCGTACGGATTCCAGGCCGCCCGGGAGTTCGGTGGCGAGGGTGAACATGCGGGCCGTGCCGTGCGCGGCGTCGATCAGCTTGCGGATCTCGGCCGGGTCGGGGTCGCGGAGCAGGTCCTCCTTGTGCGCGCCCTTGCGGCAGGGGTTGATGAACGGCCCCTCGAAGTGGATGCCGGCGATCTCGCCCTGCCGGGTGAGCTCGGCGAGCAGTCCGGCGCGGCGGGCCAGTTCGTCCAGGTCGCCGGTGACGGTGGAGGCGACCAGGGTGGTGGTGCCGTGCTCGCGGTGCGTGCGGACGCCCTTCAGGACGTCCTCGGCGGTGCCGGAGGTGAAGGAGGCGCCGCCGCCGCCGTGGTTGTGCATGTCGACGAAGCCGGGGACGATCCAGTGCCCGGACAGGTCCACGGTCCGCGAGCCCTCGTGGGCGCTGCCGGCGATGCGGTCGCCGTCGACGATGACCCGGCCGTTGGCCACGGTTCCGGTGGGCAGCACCACCCTGGCGCCGGAGAGAACAGTGCTGCGCGCGCTTCCGGACATCAGGCAGGTACCTCCGTGGCGAGTAGATCCCAGGCGAGCAGCCCTGCGCCCAGGCATCCGGCGGTGTCCCCGAGGGCCGCCGGGACGATGTGGGGGAGCCGCTGGAACGTCACGCGCTCCTCCACGGCCGTCCGTAGTGGTGTGAACAAGGTTTCCCCCGCCTCGGCGAGCCCGCCACCGATGATCAGCGTGCGCGGGTCCAGCAGGGTGATCGCGGTGACCAGCCCGTCGGCGAGCGCGCCGACGGCGGCCAGCCAGACCTCCCGGGCGCGCGCGTCGCCGGCTTCGACGGCTTTGGCGCAGTCCGCGGCGTCGGCCCCGGGGTCGCCGGAGGCGGCCGCCCAGGCGCGGCTGACGGCCGAGGCCGAGGCGAGGGTCTCCAGACAGCCGTGCTGGCCGCAGCCGCAGGCGGGGCCGCCGGGGCGCACCACGATGTGCCCGATCTCGCCCGCGTAGCCGTGGGCGCCGGCCTCGATGCGGCCGGCGATGCCGATGGCTCCGGCGATGCCGGTGCCGAGGGGGACGAAGAGGAAGCGGTCGGCGCCGCGGCCGGCGCCGATGCGGCCCTCGGCGAGTCCGCCCGTGCGCACGTCGTGGCCGAGGGCCACCGGGATGCCGCCGAGTCCGGCGCTGAGCAGGGCGCGCATCGGTACGTCGCGCCAGCCCAGGTTCGCCGCGTAGACGGCGATCCCGTGGTCGGCGTCGACGATGCCGGGGACGGCGACCCCGGCGGCGGAGGCGGTCCGTCCGAAGCGTTCACGGCCGGTGTCGAGCAGCTCGGCGGCGAAGTCCTGGATCGTCTCGACGACGGCGTCGGGGCCCCGCTCGCGGCCGGTGGCGCGGCGCGCTTCGTGGAGCAGGGTGCCGTCGGCGGCGACGAGGGCGGCCTTCATCCCGGTGCCGCCCACATCGAGGGCGATGACGTGTTTCACGGGTTTCACAGAGACAGTCTCGCGTGCTCGGCGTGGAAAGGTCTAGTCCATTGGGAGGGATTGTTGAGTGGCCATACAAAATCCGGACCCCGGCCGGGATCCCGATGTGGACGAGCCGCCAAAGTGGTGTAGACCTTACGTGGATCGTACGTACAACAAGGGGTGGATCGAGAACTGTGAAGGGCCGTTACCTGAGCCTGGCCGCGTCGGGCGCCGTGCTGTGCCTGACTGCCGTGACGCTGACGGGCTGCGGAGCCGTCGACGGGCTCACCGGAGACAACGAGGTGACCCTGCGGGTCGTGGCGGCCGACTACGGGGACAATCCGCAGAACTCCTCGGCCGGGTACTGGAAGGGCCTCGCCGACGGCTTCGAGAAGACCAACCCCGGCGTCAAGGTCGAGGTCTCCGTCTACTCGTGGTCCGAGGTCGACGCCAAGGTCGCCGACATGGTCAAGGCCGGCAAGGCCCCCGACATCGCCCAGATCGGCGCCTATGCCGACTACGCGGCCGCCGGAAAGCTCTACTCGGCGGCGGAACTGCTCTCGGTGAAGACCGAGGCCGACTTCCTCGGCTCCCTCGCGGACGCGGGCAAGGTCAAGCAGGTCCAGTACGGCCTGCCCTTCGTCTCCAGCACCCGGCTGCTCTTCTACAACGAGAAGCTGCTGGCCGACGCGGGCGTGATCGGCAAGGACGCCAAGGGCGGCTGGCAGCCGAAGAGCTGGGCGGACCTGGAGGCGGCGGCCAAGAAGCTCAAGGGCGCGGGCGTGCCCACCCCCTTCGCGCTGCCGCTGGGCCGCGAGGAGGCGCAGGCCGAGACGATGATGTGGATGCTCTCGGGCGGCGGCGGCTACACCGACAACGAGGAGTCCTACTCGATCGACTCCGCCGAGAACGTCAAGGCGCTGGAGTTCCTGCGGGACAAGATGGTCGGCCAGGGGCTGACCGGCCCCGTCGAGCCGGGGAAGCTGGACCGGCAGGCCGCCTTCGACGCCTTCACCAAGGGCGAGGTCGGCATGCTCAACGGACACCCGTCGCTGATGAAGCAGGCCGAGGCCAAGGGCGTGAAGTTCGGCATGGTCCCGCTGCCGACGGCCACCGGGTCCCCGGAGCCGGCCATGGGCGTCGCGGACTGGGTCATGGCCTTCAAGAACGGCCACCGCGCGCAGTCCGGGAAGTTCCTGGACTACCTGTACGAGCCGAAGAACGTGACGACCTTCACGGACATGTACGACCTGCTCCCGGCCACCACCAGCGGCTACCAGGCCAAGCAGGGCGCCACGGGTGGCTCGGCGCCGCAGCTGAGGCCCTTCCTGACGGCGCTGCCCGGCTCGCGGTTGTACCCGGTCGGCAAGAAGTCCTGGGCGGGCGTCAGCGAGGACATCAAGCAGAACATCGGCAAGACCGTCCAGCCCGGCGGGCAGCCGGCGAAGGTGCTGGAGGAGATCGCCACGGCGGCGCGGGCGTCGGACCCGCGCTGAGCGGTGGCGACGGGCCGGGTGTCAGACGGCGGCGTTAATCTGGCGGTATGACGGACGAGGGGCAGCTGACGGCCACGGAGGCCGCGGTGCTCGCGTACGAGGGACGCACCTGGCCCGGGCCCGGAGCCAAGGAACGGGCCATACGGGAAGGGCTGGGGATTACCCCCGTCCGCTACTACCAGCTGCTCAACGCGCTGATGGACGACCCGCGGGCCCTGGCCCACGCGCCGGGCACGGTCAACCGGCTCCGCCGGATCCGCGAGGCCCAGCGGGCCCGGCGCTAGGCCGCCGCCAGGCCGGGCGATGGGCCGCGCGACAGGCCGGGCGATGGCCCCGCGCAGGCCTGGAGAAGGCCCCCGCGACAGCCCGGGCGATGGCCCCGCGCCAGGCCCGGCGATGGCCCCCGCGACAGGCCGGGCGATGGGCCGCGCCCGTGCCGTAGCCGTCGCCGCGCTGGGCCGTTAGGGTCGTGCGTATGGGGAGCCATCCGCACGACCTGCCGATGCCCGTCACCGCAGCGGGACGCGAGGGACTCGAAGCCCTGCTGCGCGCACCCCGCCGGTCCGTGGTCGCCCTCGACTTCGACGGCACCCTCGCCGACATCGTCCCGGACCCGGACCAGGCCAGAGCCCACCCCGGAGCCGTCCCGGCCCTCTCCGCGCTCGCCCCCGAGGTCGCCTCGGTGGCCGTGATCACCGGCCGGCCGGCGGGCGTCGCCGTCCGCTACGGGGGCTTCGCGGGGGTCCCCGGACTGGAACACCTCGTCGTCCTCGGCCACTACGGCGCGGAGCGCTGGGACGCGGTCACCGGGATCGTGCACGCCCCGGCCGAGCACCCCGGGGTGGCGGCGGTACGGGCCGAGCTCCCGGGGTTCCTGGACTCGATCGGGGCCTGGCAGGGCACCTGGATCGAGGAGAAGGGCCGGGCGCTGGCCGTGCACACCCGGCGGGCCGCGGATCCGGCGGCGGCCTTCGCGGCCCTGCGCGAACCCCTGGCCGAGCTGGCCGCGCGGCACGGGCTGATGGTGGAGCCGGGCCGCGCGGTCCTGGAGCTCCGCCCCCCGGGCATGGACAAGGGCGTCGCCCTGACGGAGTTCCTCGCGGAGCGGGACGCGGAGGCGGTCCTGTACGCGGGCGACGACCTGGGTGACCTGGCGGCGTACTCGGCCGTCGAAAAACGCCGCGCCGACGGCCTCCCGGGCCTGCTGGTGTGCAGCGGCTCGGCCGAGGTCCCCGAGCTCGCCGCACGGGCCGACGTGGTCCTGGCCGGACCGGGCGAGGTCGTAGCCTTCCTGACCACCCTGGCCGAGGCCGCGCGAGCCTGAAAAGACCGGGGCTCCGCCCCGCACCCCGGACGGAGTCCGGGGGAGGGTCTGGGGCGGAGCCACAGCAGCGGCGCGGGCGCCGAACCGCCGGGGGCCAGCCGCCGGACCCCCGCGCCTCAAACGCCGGCGGGGCTGAACGTCACGGCAGCAGGTCTGACAGTTGGGCCGTGAACCAGGCGGCCGGGGGGAGGGCCGTGGCGGCGGCGGCCAAGCGCTGCGTGCGCTCCGCACGCTCGGCGTCCGGCATGGCCAGCGCCGCGTGCAACGCCTCCGCCGTCGCCGAGACGTCGTACGGGTTCACCGTCAGCGCGTCCGCCCGGAGCTCCTCGTACGCCCCCGCCCCGGTGGACAGCACCAGCGCGCACCCCGCCTCCGACACCACGGGGATCTCCTTCGCCACGAGGTTCATCCCGTCCCGCACCGGGTTCACCAGTGCCACGTCCGCCATCCGGTACACCGCCAGCGACCGCGCGAAGTCGTCCTGCACCGACACCAGCACCGGCTGCCAGTCCGCCGTTCCGAACTCCTCGTTGATCTCCGCCGCCAGCTCCCGCACCGACTCCGTGTACGCCCGGTACACCGCCAGGTCCTGCCGTGACGGGTACGCCGAGGCCAGGTGGACGACCCGGCCCCGCCACTCGGGGTGGACCGTCAGCAGCTCCCGGTACGCCAGCAGCCCCCGCAGGATGTTCTTCGACAGCTCGGTCCGGTCCACCCGGGCGATCGTCTTGCGGTCGCCGACCTCCGCCCGCAGCTGCGCCAGCTTCTCGTCCACCTCCGGCCGGTGCGCCAGCGCCCGCAGTTCGTCCGCGTCCACCCCGAGGGGGTACGCGGTCACCTCGGTGAACTGCCGCTTCGCGTAGCCGCGCCCGTCCGGGGCCGCCCGGCGGTGCCACACCCCGCGCTCCGGGGTCCCGGCCGGGAAGTACGCTTCCGCGATGCCGTCCAGGTCGTCCCTGCTCGCGCCACTGGCGAAGTTGCCCGCCCACCTCGCCGTGTGGAAGCCCAGCCGGTCCGCGCCGAGCATCCCCCACACCAGCTGGCTCCGGATGTCGTCCGGGATCATGTCCATGAACTCCCGTGAGGCCCACGGGGTGTGCGTGAAGTGCCCGATCCGCAGGTCCGGCCGCAGCTGCCGCAACTGCCCGGGGACCAGCGCCAGGTGGTAGTCCTGCACCAGGACGCGGGCCCCTTCCGCCGCCTCCTGGGCGAGGGCGCGCGCGAAGGCCTCGTTGTACGCGACGTACGCATCCCACCGCCGCCGGAACTCCGCGTCGAAGACCGGCTCGCGCGGGACGTCGTACAGGTGGTGGTGCGTGAACCACAGCACAGAGTTGGCGATGCCGTTGTAGGCCGCGTCGTACACCGTGGGATCGATGTCCAGCATCCGGACGCCCGGCTCGGCCACCCCCCGGCGGACCGCCTCCCGGTCCGCCTCCGAGAGGGCCGCGCAGATCCACAGCGCTCCCGGCTGCTCCGCGAGGGCGGCGGAGAGCCCGGAGACGAGTCCGCCCCCGCCGCGCCGGGCGCTGAGGCCGCCTTCGGCGTCGATCGCGTACGAGAGGGGGCCGCGGTTGGCGGCTACGAGTACCTGAGAAGCCATGCGGCGAACCTAGCCCGGCCCGCGCTCGCTCAAACTTTCCAGGCCGACGTCACGCCACGCGGCGCAGCGCGTACTCCTTGATGCCGAGCATCGGCGGCCGCTCCTCGGTGTCCACCGCGTACGTCCGCGGCACGAACCCTTCCGGCCCCCGCTCGAACTGCGTCAGCTCCGGCCGGAGCAGGTGCCCGCGCGACAGGCGCAGCAGGGCGGTGCGGTAGATCGCGGCGGCCATCCGGCCCAGCGCCTGCCCGTCCTGGTGGCGGTGGACGCGGACGCCCACGTCCACCTGGGCGAGCGCGTCCAGCCCGACCGTGTGCAGCGCGTCGACCAGCAGGCCCAGCTCGACGCCGTACCCGACGGGGAACGGCAGCCGTTCCAGCAGGGAGCGGCGTACGGCGTACTCGCCGCCCAGCGGCTGGACGAAGCCGGCCAGCTGCGGCCAGTGCAGGTTGAGGAGGGGGCGGGCCACCAGTTCCGTGACCCGGCCGCCCTGCCCGGGGGCGTCACCGAGCGGGCGGTCGTACATGGCCTTGACGAACTGCACGTCCGGTTCGGTCAGCAGCGGTCCGACGATCCCCGAGACGAAGGCGGAGGAGAAGTCCCGCAGGTCGGCGTCGACGAAGCAGACGATGTCCCCGCTGGTGGCCAGCAGCGAGCGCCACAGCACCTCGCCCTTGCCGGGCAGTGCCGGGAGCCTCGGCAGGATCTCGTCGCGGTGCACCACCCGGGCGCCGGCCTTCGCCGCGACCTCCGCCGTACGATCGGTCGAGCCCGAGTCGATGACGATCAGCTCGTCCACCAGAGGGAACGGCAGCCCCTCGATCAGCTCGCGCCGGATGACCTCGACGATCGCGCCGACCGTCGCCTCCTCGTCCAGCGCGGGCAGCACCACGCTGACCGTGGTCCCGGCCGCCCGCTTCCGGTCGAGCAGCTGGTCGAGCGGTCGGTCGGCGGCTGACCAGGAGCGGTCCGCCAGCCAGCGCTCCACCTCTTCCAGCACCCTCAGCACTCCCTGGTTGTCGGCGTTATCGGCCGTTATGTGATCCATCTCGCGGTTCGGACGGCTGTCTCAACCGCCCGGCCCTTCGGTTACAGTCTTGAACAACGCGAAGGGCCACCGCATGCCGGGGGTCCCCGCGTACAAACGCACCGGCGCGCCACAGAGCGCGTGTGCCGGTGCCATACCGCTCATCCAGAGGGGCAGAGGGACACGGCCCGTTGAAGCCCCGGCAACCCTCCAGTCGGTTCTCGCGATCGCACGTCAGCGACGTCAGCGAGGTCCCCGGCTAGGGAAGGTGCCAATTCCGTCTCATGGCGAAGTGCGCCATGGGGAAGATGAGGAGAAAGGGCCTCGCCATCATGGCTGCACAGACTGTCGCCACCTCTGTCGATCTCGGACCTGCCAACGGTCTTTCCTGTCGCGAGTGCGGCACCCGCTTCGAGCTCGGCCCCATCTTCGCGTGCGCCGAGTGCTTCGGACCTCTGGAAGTCGCCTACGACCTCCCGACCGGCGACCCCGAGGCCCTGCGCGCCGCGATCGAGGCCGGCCCCACCAACATCTGGCGTTACGCGCCGCTGCTGCCCGTCCCCGCGGACGTGGCCTCCAAGCCGAGCCTGAACCCGGGATTCACGAAGCTCGTGGACGCCGCCAACCTGGCCAAGGAGCTCGGCGTCACCGGCAAGCTCTACGTCAAGGACGACTCCGGCAACCCGACGCACTCCTTCAAGGACCGCGTCGTGGCCATCGCCGTCGAGGCCGCCCGCGCCTTCGGCTTCACCACCCTCTCCTGCTCCTCCACCGGCAACCTGGCCGGCGCCGTCGGCGCCGCGGCCGCCCGCGCCGGCTTCCGCTCCTGCGTGTTCATCCCGCACGACCTGGAGCAGGGCAAGGTCGTCATGGCCGGTGTGTACGGCGGCGACCTGGTCGGCATCGAGGGCAACTACGACGACGTCAACCGCTTCTGCTCCGAGCTCATCGGCGACCCGCTGGGCGAGGGCTGGGGCTTCGTCAACGTCAACCTGCGCCCGTACTACGGAGAGGGCTCCAAGACCCTCGCCTACGAGATCTGCGAGCAGCTCGGCTGGCAGCTGCCCGACCAGCTCGTGATCCCGATCGCGTCCGGCTCGCAGCTGACGAAGATCGACAAGGGGTTGCAGGAGCTGATCAAGCTCGGCCTCGTCGAGGACAAGCCGTACAAGATCTTCGGCGCCCAGGCCGAGGGCTGCTCCCCGGTGTCGACCGCCTTCAAGGCCGGTCACGACGTGGTCCGCCCGCAGAAGCCGAACACCATCGCCAAGTCCCTCGCGATCGGCAACCCGGCGGACGGCCCGTACGTCCTGGACATCGCGCGGCGCACCGGCGGTTACGTCGAGGACGTGAACGACGAGCAGGTCGTCGAGGCCATCAAGATCCTCGCGCAGACCGAGGGCATCTTCGCCGAGACCGCGGGCGGCGTGACCGTCGGCGTGACGAAGAAGCTCATCGAGAACGGGCAGCTCGACCCGACGCTGACCACCGTCGTCCTCAACACCGGCGACGGCCTGAAGACCCTGGAAGCGGTGGCCGCGGAGAGCGGGCAGACCGCCACCATCCGCCCGAGCCTGGACGCGTTCCGCGCCGCCGGCCTGGCCTGACCATCTCCTCCTGCTCTACCGGAAAGGCAGTAGCGCCATGAGCGTCAACGTCCGCATCCCCACCATCCTGCGCACCTACACCGGCGGTCAGGCCGAGGTGCCCGCAGAGGGCGCGACCCTCGCCGAGGTCATCCAGTCCCTGGAGGCGAGCCACCCGGGCATCGCCGCGCGCGTCCTGGACGACCAGGGCAAGCTGCGCCGTTTCGTGAACGTCTACGTCAACGACGACGACGTGCGCTTCGAGGGCGGGCTGGAGGCGAAGACGCCGGACGGCGCCGGCGTCTCGATCATTCCGGCCGTCGCGGGCGGATGCTGATCCTCTCGGCCCCTTTGTCGCCTGACAGGTGACACGCGCAAACCGAAATTGCCCCCTCCGCTAAAAGCGGAGGGGGCAATTCTGCTTGATTGGGCGGGGTAGAGTTGGGGAAGTCCCCTCCGCCGGACTTGCCCGCTGCATATGAACGGGTCGCGTGAGGGTCGACATCGGGTCAATGTGCAAGCGCGGTATGGGGCTTTGGCGAGATATGTCAGGCCCGAGTTGCCCTGGAGTATGGCAAATTTTCACTCTATTTCAATGTTTCCCCGTGTCCAGAATTCTCGTCGGATTGACCTGTTGCAGACAGCACTCGCGCAGATACATTCAGCCTCGGTCGACGCGTTCCGACGCAAGTTCTGACCCGGGAACGCGAAGTGCGTTCCCGCGCAAGGGCCAGTAATAGGGGAGTTAGGCATGGCTCAGGGCACCGTCAAGTGGTTCAACGCGGAGAAGGGCTACGGCTTCATCGCGGTCGACGGTGGTGCGGATGTGTTCGTCCACTACAGCGCCATCCAGATGGACGGGTACCGCACCCTTGAAGAGGGTCAGCGGGTCGAGTTCGAGATCTCGCAGGGCCAGAAGGGTCCGCAGGCGGACATGGTCAAGCTCGCGCTCGGCTAGTCCTGGAGCGATCGACCACCGACGCACAGTGTTCAACGAAGACCTGCACGACCTGCACGACCTTACGAGGGGCCCACATCCGGACACGGGATGCGGGCCCCTCGTACGTGCGCCCGCTCCACGTCCGGTACTGGGCGGGGGTTGGCCCGAGCCGCTCGCGCCCGCCCGTCGCCCGACCGCCACCCCTCAGCGGGGCTTCTTCGAAGCCGCTTGCACTCTCGGGGGTCGAGTGCTAATCATTGGCATTAGCACTCTCCCGGTGAGAGTGCTACTGAACGAGGACCGGGTCGGTGAGGCCCGCAGGGTCCGGTGGGAAGGAACCGCCGGGCACGCAGGCCGTCCGTCGCGGGCGCGGGCGCGGTCCTGGGAGCAATCCACCGCTGTCCGGGAGGACCACTTCAGATGGCCAAGATCATTGCGTTCGACGAGGAGGCCCGTCGCGGCCTCGAGCGTGGGATGAACCAGCTCGCCGACGCCGTCAAGGTCACCCTTGGCCCCAAGGGTCGCAACGTCGTCCTTGAGAAGAAGTGGGGCGCCCCCACGATCACCAACGATGGTGTCTCCATCGCCAAGGAGATCGAGCTCGAGGACCCGTACGAGAAGATCGGCGCCGAGCTGGTCAAGGAAGTCGCCAAGAAGACGGACGACGTCGCGGGCGACGGTACGACCACCGCCACCGTGCTGGCCCAGGCGCTCGTCCGCGAGGGCCTGCGCAACGTCGCCGCCGGCGCCAACCCGATGGCCCTCAAGCGTGGTATCGAGAAGGCCGTCGAGGCCGTCTCCGCCGCCCTGCTCGCCCAGGCGAAGGATGTCGAGACCAAGGAGCAGATCGCTTCGACGGCCTCCATCTCCGCCGCCGACACCCAGATCGGCGAGCTCATCGCCGAGGCCATGGACAAGGTCGGCAAGGAAGGCGTCATCACCGTCGAGGAGTCGCAGACCTTCGGTCTGGAGCTTGAGCTCACCGAGGGCATGCGCTTCGACAAGGGCTACATCTCGGCGTACTTCGCCACCGACATGGAGCGCATGGAGTCGTCCCTCGACGACCCGTACATCCTGATCGTCAACTCCAAGATCGGCTCGGTCAAGGACCTGCTGCCGCTCCTGGAGAAGGTCATGCAGTCGGGCAAGCCGCTGCTGATCATCGCCGAGGACGTCGAGGGCGAGGCGCTCTCCACCCTCGTCGTCAACAAGATCCGCGGCACCTTCAAGTCGGTCGCCGTCAAGGCCCCGGGCTTCGGCGACCGCCGCAAGGCCATGCTCGGTGACATCGCCATCCTCACGGGCGGCACGGTCATCTCCGAGGAGGTCGGCCTCAAGCTGGAGAACGCCGGTCTCGACCTGCTCGGCCGCGCCCGCAAGGTCGTCATCACCAAGGACGAGACCACCATCGTCGACGGTGCCGGTGACAGCGACCAGGTCGCCGGTCGCGTGAACCAGATCCGCGCCGAGATCGAGAACTCCGACTCGGACTACGACCGCGAGAAGCTCCAGGAGCGCCTCGCGAAGCTGGCCGGCGGCGTGGCCGTCATCAAGGCCGGTGCCGCGACCGAGGTCGAGCTCAAGGAGCGCAAGCACCGCATCGAGGACGCCGTTCGCAACGCGAAGGCGGCCGTCGAGGAGGGCATCGTCGCCGGTGGTGGCGTGGCCCTGCTCCAGGCCTCCGCGGTCTTCGAGAAGCTGGAGCTCGAGGGGGACGAGGCGACCGGCGCCAACGCCGTGAAGCTCGCCCTGGAGGCCCCGCTGAAGCAGATCGCCGTCAACGG
The DNA here is from genome assembly GCF_055563995.1 of Streptomyces sp. NPDC029164. Lineage (NCBI taxonomy): Bacteria > Bacillati > Actinomycetota > Actinomycetes > Kitasatosporales > Streptomycetaceae > Streptomyces > Streptomyces sp. NPDC029164. Next base: position 111,064 of record NZ_JBVHWW010000020.1, read on the forward strand.
TGGTCTCGAGGGTGGCGTCGTCGTCGAGAAGGTGCGCAACCTTCCGATCGGTCACGGCCTGAACGCCGCGACCGGCGAGTACGTCGACATGATCGCCGAGGGCATCATCGACCCGGCGAAGGTCACGCGCTCTGCCCTGCAGAACGCCGCGTCCATCGCCGCGCTGTTCCTGACGACCGAGGCCGTCATCGCCGACAAGCCCGAGAAGGCCGGCGCCGGCGCCCCGGGCGGCATGCCGGGCGGTGACATGGACTTCTGATCGACCCCTGGCTCCGGCCCGAAGGTTGATCGGCTGTTCTCGAACGAGGGCGGCACCCCCCCACGGGGGGTGCCGCCCTCGGGCGTTGTCCCGGCCTTCTAGAAGCCCGCGGTGTCGAGCGCGAAGCCGAAGGGCTCCGGGATCTGCAGGGCCTCGCCGAAGGACACCGTCGTACGGGAGCGGTATCCGTGCGGGGAGGGGTCCCAGAAGCAGGTGATCTCCGAGTCCTGCATGTCGACGACGAGGTAGACGGGGACCAGGCGCCCGTACACGTCGAGCTTCTCGTTCCAGTCGGCATCCCTGGTGGAGACGGACGTGAACTCGCCGACGAGCGACAGGGCCGCCCCGTCCGCATGCAGTCCCTCCTCGTCGAAGGCTTCCTCCTCCGCGACGTACAGGTCCGGTGCGTAGCCGCGCTCCGCCGCCGGGAATCGGAAGAGGAAGGGTGAGGTATCCGCGAAGTGCCCCTTGGGGACGTGTGCCTGGAGCTGCTCGCGCAGGAGACGCATGCGACGGGAGTAGCGCAGCTTTGAAAACGGCGACACGATGATCTTCCCCCGGATGAGCTCGGCCTTGAAGCCGTCTGGCGTGTTCATCTCCGCGACCGTGCGCAGGAGCGTCTCGAAGGCCGGCGGAGCCGCCTGTTCTATCGGTGTGGCCCGTTCGATCATGATCGTCACCGTTGTCCTCCGCGTGGCGTGCCGTGCACTGGGCGTGAGCCTCGTTCCAGGCTAGCGGCGAGGGGAGAGGCGTGCCCGGCCCGCGCGGTGTTCTCCGCCGAGCGGGGGTAAAACCGCTGGCCGGGGTGGGTGGGGGCGTGTGACCGTACGGCCATGGGGAATTCCGTCGCGTATCCGGTCCACCGCACCACCGACCCCGGCGAGGCGCATGCCAAGGCGCGGCTGCTGTGCGGGGTGCCGGCCCGCCGGTACGAGGAGGTGCGGGTGGGGGCCGAGCTGAGCACGGTCGCCGACCTGCGGCGGCGGCGGATGGTGGCGCTGCTGCCGGACGCCGTCTACGCGTACACGGAGATGTGCATCCACCCGGAGACCGGCGAGTCCCTCTCCTTCGAGCGGGACGTGCGGACGGCCACCGACGCGGAGCTCGCCGTCGAGGTCCCGCTCGACTTCACCTCCACGGAACTGCCGGCCGCGGTGGCCGAGGAGGACTTCGTACGCGCCGTGGGTACGGGACCCGCGTCCATCAGCTGGGAGGGCTGCCGGCCCGACGAGCCCGAGCCGGGCTCGTACGCCTCGCCCACGGAGCGGGGCTGCTGAAGCGATGGGAAGTTCGCGTGCCTACCCCGTGTTCCGGACCGACGACCTCGCCGAGGCCTATCGGCGGGCCCGTGTGCTGTGTACGCGGATGAAGCCGCTCGACGCGGAGCTGTGGCTCGTGGCGCAGGCGCTCACCGTCGAGGAGGCCCGGGGGCTGGCGGCGCTCCTTCCGACGGGCCTGTTCGAGCCGTCGTACGACTGGGACCGGGACGTCTGGTTCACGGGCGCCGAACTGCCCCGCGACGACCGGGAGCTGGCGGCCGAACTGCCGCTGACGGTGGACGCGGACGTGGCTCCGGGTCCCGTCGAACAGGCCTTCCTGCGCGCGCTGGGCGACGGGGCGGCCAGGATGCGCTGGCGCGGAGAATGGCACCCCGAGATCCCCTCCTGGTCGCAGGACTCGACGAACCAGCGGGTGGAACTCGACATCAACGGCGAGCATCCCGACGGCCGGCACACCGTCCACGTGCACTTCCGGTACGCCGACGAGGTGGGCGCGGCCCGTCTCGCGGCCGCGATCGGCGGGTCGGTGCTGGGCCCCGTGCAGGTGGGCCGCTGAGGCCGTCGCCCCGGTCGGCATAGGCTGGGCGCATGGCTGATCTCTTCGTCAAGATCTGCGGTCTGAAGACCGCGCGGGACGTCGACGCCGCCGTGGCGGCCGGGGCCGATGCCGTGGGGTTCGTGTTCGCGCCCGGCAGCCCGCGTACGGTCGACGCCGCCACCGTGCGGGAGCTCGCCGCGCGGGTGCCGGACGGCGTGCTCACCGTCGGCGTGTTCCGCGGGCAGGCGGCCGCGGAGGTGCGCCGCTTCGCCGAGGAGAGCGGCGTACGGGGGGTGCAGCTGCACGGCGAGGAGGGCCCGGAGGACTTCGCGGCGCTGCGCGCCGAGGGCCGGACGCTGCTGCGGGCCACCGCCGAGCACGTGAAGCGCTGCGGCGAGTACGGCGAGGACCTGCTCCTGCTCGACGCCCCCGACCCCGGCTCCGGCAAGCCGTGGAACTGGGGCTCGGCGGACTTCACCGCGCCCGAGGGGCACTGGCTGCTGGCCGGCGGGCTGAACCCGGGCAACGTGGGGGAGGCGGCCCGGGTGACCGGCGCCTGGGGCGTGGACGTGTCCAGCGGCGTGGAGCGCGAACGCGGGGTGAAGTCGCCGGAGTTGATCCGCGCCTTCATCGAGGCGGCCCGGGGCTAGTTCGATTTACATAGCTGCCGTTACGGAAATCGTGTTACGGTCTTTCTGTAGTGATCGTTACTGAATCGGGGGGACCCATGCGGATGCGGAACAAGAACGCGCTGGTCACGGGCGGCAGCAGGGGCATCGGCCGGGCCATCGCCGAGCGGCTCGCCGCCGACGGGGCCACCGTCGTGCTGACGTACGCGAACGACGAGGCGGCCGCCCGCGCGACCGTCGAGCGGATCACCGAGAACGGCGGCCGGGCCCACGCGCTCCACGCGGAGCTCGGGCGGCACGGCGACGCCGCCGCGCTCTGGGCGGCGTACGACACGCTGGGCCTCGACGGGGTCGACATCATCGTCAACAACGCCGGCATAGGACTGCCTGTTCCGCTCGGCCAGGTCGCCGAAGAGGACTTCGACCGGGTCTTCGCCGTGAACGTACGGGCACCGTTCTTCGTCGTGCAGGAGGCCCTCGGGCGGCTGCGCGACGGAGGTCGGATCATCAACATCTCCAGCGGCGCCGCGAGCATCGCGATGCCCGAGATCCTCGCCTACGGGGCGACCAAGGGCGCGCTCGACACCCTGACCCTGAACCTGGCGAAGGCGCTCGGCCCGCGCGGGATCACCGTGAACTCGGTCGCCCCCGGCATCGTCGACACCGACGTCAACGCGGGCTGGCTGCGCGGCAACGCCGAGGCCGAGGCGCACGCCGCCTCGATCGCCGCGCTCGGCCGGGTCGGCCGCCCCAAGGACATCGCGGACGTCGTCGGCTTCCTCGCCTCCGACGACGCTCGCTGGGTAACGGGCCGTGTCGTCGACGCGACGGGCGGCGCGGGCCTCTGACCTCCCGGTCCGGGTGGCGGTAGAGGGCTGGTTGTGCCGGGGCCCAGCCGGGTACGGGGGCCGGTTGTGCGGGTTGGCTGCGCCGCTTGGGCGGGGTGGGGTGGGGGCCGGTTGGGACGGGGGCGGGCGCGCGCCGGGGCGTCTCCTCGGGCGCCAAACGTGTCGGGGCGTCGGAGAGCTGGGCGGAAGTGCGTTTGGCGCCCTGCGGGGATCACCCCGACACACACCCACCCCCGCCCCAACCGGCCCGGCTGCCCCCATCCATCAGCCCTGCCTCACTATCCGGCGCTGCCTCACTATCCGGCGCTGACCCACCATCCGGTGCTGACGCACAATCCGCCTCGCCGCACCTATTCAGCCCCGCCGGCGTTTGAGGCGCGGGGTCCGGGGCGGAGCCCCGATCCTGGAGCCGCACCATCCAGCCGTGCCGCACCACAGCTTCCGCCGCACTACTCAGCCCCTCCGGCGTTTGAGGAGCGGGGTGCGGGGCGGAGCCCCGGCGGCGGCGACGCACCGGGGAAGCGGCGGCATCCCGAGGCGGGAGCCAAACGGTCAGGAGGCGGGCATCGCCTGTCGCCACAAGGTCATGTCCGCGGTGATCCACTTGGCCAGCCCCCGCACTTCCACGGTCGACTTGATCTGGATCACGAGCAGTGCGACGTCACCCGCCTTGTTCACGATGCAGAACTCGCTGCCCTGCGCGGCCCCGGCCAGCGTCCAGCTGCGCGTATCCGTGTGCTCCAGTATCCTCCGGCAGGCGTCGAGGGAGCCGTGCGGTTCGCCGTACAGCATGATGATCCTGCTGGTGTCGCTCTCCAGCTTGCACGTGACCTCGGTACAGCTCAGACGTATGTCGCCGTTGCGGTCCTTGCGCGTGCCCCGGTCCCCCAGGGTGATCGAGCTCTGTTCGTCGTCCAGGCGCATCATGGGGTACGGGATGGCCTTGGGCGGCTGGGACGGGCTCGGCGAGGGGGTGGCCGCCTTGCCGCCGGTGGCCGAGCCGGGCGCTCCCGAGCGGGACGCGGCCGGGCCGGGGGATTTGGCGGCGGCGGCTGCCGCGGCGGCCTCTTCCCGGCGGACCTTCCGCGCCGCGTCGACCACGAGCCAGACCAGGCTGCCGACCATCAGCGTCCCGATCACCGTGAGCGTGGTGATGATCACCGCCGCGCGGCGGCCGCGCTTGCGCCGTTCCTCCGGGGTGACCGGCTTCGGCCCCCAGGCGATCGGCGTCACGTGCGCCGAGGTGGGGTACGGGGCCGGGCCCGCGGCCGGGGTCGGGGCCGGGGTCGGGGTCGGATCCGGGACCACCACCTCCGGGCCCAGCACGTCCCGCCAGATCGCCGGGCCGCCGCCGCTCGTGTCGTCGGCGTCCTCGCCCAGCTGCTTGCGGCACCACTCCACGATCTCCGTCGGGGTGGCCCGGTCCTGCGGCTCCGCGGCCAGGCACCGCGCGAGCAGCGGCTGCAGCTCTTCCGGCAGCCGCGAAAGGTCGGGGCTGGAGTGCACGATCCGGAACAGCACGGTCATGGAGGGACCGGTGCCGTACAGGGGCTCGCCCAGCGCCGCGAACGCCGCCGTCTGCCCCAGCGCGAAGACGTCGGTGGCGGCGGTGGTCTCGCCCGCCAGCGCCTGTTCGGGGGCCATGTACTGGGGGGTGCCGATGGTGCTGCCCGTGGCCGTGGGCGCGGTGGTGTCGGACGCCGTCGATATGCCGAAGTCGATGACGCGGGGCCCGTCGGAGGCGAGCAGTACGTTCGCCGGCTTGAGGTCCCGGTGCACGATGCCCTCGGCGTGGATGGCCTGCAGGGCCTCGGCCACGCCCGCCATCAGCCACAGCACCGCGGGCACGGGCAGCGGTCCGCGCTGGGCGACGGCCTCAGACAGCGAGGGGCCGGGTACGTAGAGGGTCGCCAGCCACGGCGGTACCGCGTCGGCGTCGGCGTCGATCACCTCCGCGGTGTAGGCCCCCCGGACGCGTCGGGCCGCCACCACCTCCCGGCGGAACCGCCGCCGGAACGCCGGGTCTTCGGCCAGCTCCGGGCGGACCACCTTGATCGCCACCGGGCGGCCGCCCGGGGTGTGCGAAAGGTAGACCCGGCCCATGCCGCCCGCGCCGAGCCGGGCCGCGAGGCGGTACCCGGCCACGGTCTGCGGATCCTCCGCGTGCAGCGGCTCGAACACCTCGGTCGCGCTGTTCATCGGCCTCCCCGATCCCCCCGGCCCCCGATCAACCGATGAGTTGATCCGCCTTACTTTAAGCGGCGCGTAAAGACGGGGGTTGCCGGGGGAGCCCGCCGAGGTCAGATGCCGGGGCCGGACGAGGTCGCGGTCGCGCCGCCGTCCTTCTCGACCGACTCCACGATCGCGGCCGCCCGCAGGTCCTCGACCTGCTCGGGGGAGAGGCGGGCGGCGAAGCCGTTGAGCGCCCTGCGGTAGACGTGGATCGGGGTGATCCCGTAGGCGTCCGCGACGGCGGCCGGGTCGAGGCCCGGGTGCACGGTGACGATGTACGTGGCGTGGTCGGCGGGAGCTGCGTGGGATACGGGTACGGGCTCGGCGGCGGTGGCTGCGGACGCGGGCAGGGCGACGGTGACGGCGGCCAGGACGGCGACGGCCACGGGCAGGGCTCGGCTCAGACGGTTGCGCATGGGGCGAGGCCATCACGTGCTGCGGCGCAGGTCAACGAGGCTCGGGGTGAGGCGGGGGCACGGGCGGTGCACCGGCCGTGCGCTCCCTGGTGTGGGGGCGGGCCGTACGGGTGATCTTGCTGCGGCGGTGTCGGGTGCGCGGGCCGGAGCACGGCCGTGACGGCGCAGCAGGACAACCCTTTCTGCACGGTGTGCGACCGCCCCTGCCGGCGCGCGCGCCGGTCGGGCAAGCAGGTGAGGGGGTGGTTCAACCCGGTGGGGGGTGGCACCGATGGAGCTGAGGGCCGCCCCCGCAGGAGCACCTACCTGGTGCCGTGAGGGCGGCTCACCCATGTTTGTCTTCGACCCCGTCAGGGAGTTCCTTCCATGCGCCTGCTCGCACGTCTGGCCGCCGCGACCCTCCTCACCGTCACTCCGGTCGCCGCCGGTACCGCCTCCGCCGCGGCCCCGCAGCCGGAACCGGCTCCGCTGGTCAAGGCCGCCAATCCGGTGCCCGGCAAGTACATCGTGACCCTGGAGAAGGGGCAGGACGCGGCGAAGCTCGCGAAGAAGCTGGGCCTGAAGCCGTCGTTCGTCTACACGTCGGCGATGAGCGGCTTCGCGGTACCGCTGACCTCGCTGGAGCTGACGCTCGTCCGCAACAGCCTGGGGGTGAAGTCGGTGGAGGAGGACGCCTCGGTCCGGTCCGTGCCGACACCGACCGTGCCGGGAGCGATGCGCGCCCCGTCGAACTCCTGGGGCCAGGACCGGATCGACCAGAAGCAGCTGCCGCTCGACAACAGCTTCACCACCGAGGGCAACGGCGCCGGCGTGACCGCGTACATCCTCGACACCGGCATCGACTACCGGCACACCGAGTTCCTCACGCCGGAGGGCACCAGCCGGGCCGGCTACGGCTACGACGCGATCGGCGACGGCCGCGACGGCCAGGACTGCCAGGGCCACGGCACCCACGTCGCGGGCACGGTCGCGGGGAAGACGTACGGGGTGGCGCGCAAGGCGAACCTGGTCAGCGTCCGCGTCCTCGGCTGCGACGGCAAGGGCACCTGGTCCGGGATCATCGCCGGCATGGACTGGGTGGCCAAGAACGCCAAGCAGCCGGCCGTGCTGAACGGTTCCCTGGGCGGGGACAGGTCGGAAGCGGTCAACAACGCCGCGACCGCGCTCTCCGACGCGGGTGTCCTGCCGGTCATCGCGGCGGGCAACTCCGCGAAGGACGCGTGCACGGTCTCGCCCGCGTCCGCCCCACGCGTTCTGACGGTCGCCGCGTCCAACCAGTGGGATGAGGAGACCGACTTCTCCAACTACGGCACGTGTGTCACGCTCTACGCCCCCGGCCAGGCCATCGTCTCCGCGAAGCTCGGCGGCGGCAGCGTGGCCCTCGACGGCACGTCGATGGCCGCCCCGCACGTCGCGGGTGTCGTCGCCCTCTACAAGCAGGCGCACCCGAGCGCGGGCCCGGCGGAGATCAACGAGTTCATCGACGACGAGTCCACCAAGGACGTCCTGAAGAGCGTCAGTAAGGGCAGCCCGAACCAGCTGTTGTTCTCCGCCGGTCTCTGACCCCATCCGAGGACGAGCGCCCGGGTACCGGAGGGGCCTGACTACCTCGGCCTGGGCCGCCCGTACGGGTGAACTTCACGCGGCCGTCCGTTCGGGGCCTCATCCCGCACGACAGCCCGGAATGACCCTTTCTGCAGCGTCCGCGACACGCGTCCCACGCCGGCTACCGAAGGTCCGCCAGGCGGAGTCGGGCGGCTCAAGTCCTCCCCGGGACGCAACCGATGGAGGTGAGGGCCGCCCTCCAGGAACCCTTTGCCGGTGCCGGGCGCGGCTCATCCACGCCGATCCACACGCACTTCAGGGAGTTCCCTTCATGCGTCAGCTTGCCGCGCGCCTGACCGCCGCCGCCGTCCTCGCCATGACCCCCGTGGCGGCCGGTGCGGCCTCCGCCGACACGCCGGAGCCGACTCCGGCACCGCTGATCACCTCGGCCAACGCCATCCCCGGCAGCTACATCGTCACCCTCGACAAGTCGGTCAAGGCGGCGAGGTTCGCCGCGGCCGTCGGGGTGAAGCCGAAGTTCACGTACTCCGCGGGGTTCAACGGCTTCGCCGCCTCCCTCACCGCGGAGCAGCTGAAGGTCGCCCGGACGACGCCCGGCGTGCTGAGGGTGGAGGAGGACGCGCAGGTCAGCGCCCCGCCGATGCCGGCCAATGGAGTCCAATCCAAGGCGCCCGCCCATTCCTGGGGCCTGGACCGGATCGACCAGCGGTTCCTGCCGCTCGACAACGACTTCAGCGCCCACGGCAGCGGCCAGGGGGTGACCGCCTACATCGTCGACAGCGGCATCGACTTCACCCACCCCGATTTCGGCGGCCGCGCGGTGCGGGGCTTCGACGCCATCGGTGACGGCCGCAACGGCGCGGACTGCAACGGTCACGGCACGCACGTGGCGGGCACGGTCGGCGGGACGACGTTCGGCGTGGCACGCAAGGTCAACCTGGTGAGCATCCGTGTCCTCGGCTGCGACGGCCGCGGCGCCTGGTCGGGCATCATCGCGGGCTTCGACTGGGTCGCCACGAACGCCCACCAGCCGGCCGTCCTGAACGCCTCCCTGGGCGGCGACCGCTTCGAGTCGGTCAACGCGGCAGCCACCGCCGTGTCGGATCGCGGCGTGCTGCCGGTGATCGCGGCGGGCAACGAGAACCGGGACGCCTGTCGCGTCTCGCCCGCCTCGGCCGCCCGGGTGGAGACGGTCGGCGCGACGGACCGCTTCGACCAGGAGGCCGACTTCTCGAACTGGGGCGAGTGCCTCGACATCTACGCCCCGGGCAGGGACATCGTCTCCGCGAGGCTGGGCGGCGGCAGCGTGGCCCTGAACGGTACGTCCATGGCCGCGCCGCACGTCGCCGGTGTGGCCGCGCTCTACAAGGCCGAGCACCCCAACGCGCTGCCCGCCGAGATCCACAACTTCCTGTCGGACAAGTCCACGAAGGACGTCATCGAGAACCTGAGCGACAACGGCCCCAACCAGCTGCTGTTCACCAACGGTCTCTGAGCGACCCGACGAACCGGGCCCAGGCCCGCGCGTGGAACACCACGTGCGGGCCTTCGGGCTGCTTGGAGTCCCTTACGGGGACGAGGTCGGGGTGGCCGTCGGCGACTTCGAGGCAGTCGCCGCCAGTGCCGTCGCTGTACGTGGACTTCCGCCAGGTGGCCACCTCCAGGCAGTTACCGCCGTCGCCTGCGCTGTAGCTGGATTTGTGCCAGGTGGCTGCCGTCAGGTCGTACTCATGCATGCTGGTCATGCTCGTAATCCTCCGCCGCGGACTCGATCACGGCCAGCGATTGAGCCGGTGACAGCGCGCTGGCCGTGAGGAGATCGTAGGTCAGCGAGTGACGGGCAACAGTGGCCGGATCGTCCAGCAGTACGCCCATCGCGTTCCCTTGGACATAGGCGAGTGGAGGCGCGTCCTCGAAGGTCATCAGCTTCAGGGTGCCTCCCATCGACGAATGCGCTCCTGAGCTGAACGGCAGCACCTGCACGAAGATCCGGCGGGTACGGATCAGGGTCGCGATGTGCCGCAACGCCTCTGCCATCACTTTTCTGCTGCCAACGACCCTCCGGATGACTGCCTCGTCAAGCACACACCACAACATGGGGGTTGTTGGATTGGCCAGCAGCTTGGCACGCTCCAGCCGGTTCGCGACCAGCTCTGCGATGACCTCGTCCGTGGCCGTCGGCTGGTACGCAATGAAGACCTCTCGTGCGTACGCCTCCGTCTGGAGCATCCCGGGCAGCGCCAGCGGTGCGTACTCGCGGATCGTCTTGGCCTCCGCCTCTGCTTCGGCCGCCTCGGCGAAGTGATTCGGGTACTTCGACTTGGCAAGGGCACCGCAGTTGCGGACGAAGAAGCCGTTCGTGTCGAGGATGTCGTCTATCTGGCGCGCGAATTCGATGTGCATGCGGCGCGTGCCGGCTTCGAGCTGGCCGATGAACGAGCCGCTGACGAAGAGCGGTTCGCCCAACTCGGCCTGGCTGAGGCCGGCTCGCTCGCGCGCCACGCGCAGTTCGGCGCCGAGCAGCGCGCGGGGTGAGGAGGAGGGGTCGAGGTTCTTACCTGCCATGGCAACTCCCGGGCCAACAGGTGGGGTTGTTCTCGGTGCTTCCTTGAAGGCTAGCGAGCCCGTCGCCACTCTGTGTGTCGAAGGCGAACACTCAGAGTAGAAAGGTGACATGTCATGGTGCTCACTCCACAGGAGCGCATGCAGGCGGCCGAGGAGGCGGTGCGGCAGCTCAAGGAGTCCCTGGCCGGGGTGGGGGTGCTGTTCCCCTCGCTCGACGTGGAGCGGGTCTCCGCGGCGGGCTCGTACGGGCTGCCGCTCGTGGATCTCGGCCGCTGCAACCTGGATACCGCCCTGCGGCTGGCCGCCGTACTGCACGAGCGGGCGGCGGGTCAGTGAGCGAGGCGGTGGACGCGGCGCAGTTCGCCTTCGAACTGGGCTGGAAACTGCGCGGCCTGGAGACGGCCCTGGCGCCGCGCGGGGGCCGCGGGCCGACGGAGGGGCCTCCGCAGCCGCCTCCGCCGGCCGGATGGCAGCGGTTCACGCTGGTGCACTGTCCGGTGGAGGGGTATCCCGGGTTCGACGATGCGCGGTACGCGGGGCTCAGGGCGGGCCCGCCGCAGGGGTGCGTGGCCGAGGACTTCGGGGGATGCCTGGGGCTGCGATGCGAGCGGCCCGGCGGGCGGCTGCTCGACGCGGTCGCGGAGCTGTGCGCGGAGATCCGTACGGCGCACGGGCTGCTGATGACCGGCCTCGGCATCGACAAGCTGTGGGAGTGGTCCGAGGACGGTACGGACGGCTGGGGAGCCGAGATCGTGGGGCAGCTGCTGCTGATGGCGGCCGAGCGCGGTCCGCGGCTCGGCTACGGCGTGGACGACCTGGCGTGCTTCCTGCGGACGGCTGCCGCGCCCGTTCCGTCGTAGACGGGGCCCGGCGGGTCCACGCCCCGGCGGCGCCCGGGCCTGCCGGACCCGGATCCTGTACCCGTCGTCCCTCGGCGACGGCAGCCCCGTCACCGGACGTGAGGCCGTCAAGTGATCGTCTGCTGACTCCCGTCAGGCAACGTGCAGGTGGAGGCCCTGTACGGGTTCTCCCTGACCTGTCCGCCCGCGGCCGCGCACTCTTCAGCGGTGATGGTCGGAGACGCGGCCGCCTGAGCGCTGACCGCCCCGACGGCGCTCGCGCCGGCCAGGGTGGCTGCGGCCAGGGCGAGGCCCAGCATTCTTCGCATACGCATGACGTGCTCCTCTCAGGCGCCCCGCTCGGCCCCTTCGAGGACAGGCCGCAAGCCGACGGCGCCCTACCACCCAGCATGGGCGTTGCACGGCAGGCCCGCGAGGCGAGCCGCGCGCTGACGGCGGCTACCTCGGGTCGGTGCGCAGGCGGGCGTGAAGGTGCTCGTCGTGCCAGCCGTCCGTGTGCAGGAGGGCGCCGCGCATGGTGCCTTCCAGCGGGAACCCGGCCTTCGTCGCGACGGCGCAGGAGGCCGGGTTGGCCACGGAGTGGGTGATGCGGACGCGGTGCAGGCCGAGGTCGTCGAAGGCCCAGCGGGTGACGGCCTCCGTAGCCGGCACCATGAGACCGCTGCCGCGGCCGGCGGGCAGCAGCCAGTACAGGATCTCGCCGCTGCCGCCGGTGAGGTCGAGGTCGGCCAGCCCGATCAGGCCGACGGCCGGGCCGCCGGTGGCGGGGGCGACGGCCCAGATCGCGGACTTCTCGGCCTCCCAGTTGCGGCGGTAGCGCGTGATGCGCTTCTCGGCCCGGCCCTCGGTGAACCGGCCCGTGCGGTTCCAGTGCTGGATGTCGGGGTCGAGGCCGGAAGCGATCAGGGCGGGGGCGTCGGACGGCTCCCAGGGGCGCAGCAGCCACCCGTCGGGCAGGTCGAGCACGGGCTGGGGCAGGCCCCGCATCCGGCCGGCCGGTACGACCCGGGGGATCTCCTCGGCGGCGCGGAGGAGGGCGAGGAGTGCCTTGGCCGCCTTGCTCTTGCCGTCGAAGGCGTGGCCGCGGTCCAGGTGCTCGGGGACGGCCGGGCCGGTGAGCAGGACGATGTTGCAGGTGAAGCAGGGGATGACGTCGTAGAGGTGGTTCAGCTCCGCGTCGTGGGCGCGCAGGCCCCAGGTGGGGGTGAAGCACCGGGCCCGGTGGCCCGGGGGCAGGGCCTCCAGGAGGGCGAGGGTTTCGGCGGCCTGGGGTCCGGTCCACAGGGTGACGGTGGTGCCGCCGGATATCGGCCCCCAGGGGTGGCCCCGGCGCGGGTCGAGGCGGACGACTTCGAGGGCTGCCGCGCCGGTGGGTATCTCCATGACGGCCAGCCTATGTTGGTGTTGGTCCCTCCTCGCGGAACCGCAGCCTGAGGTACTGGGCGTAGGGCGAGGCGGAGTCGAAGGTCTGGCGGTGCAGCGCCTCGGGGACCAGGGTCCCCAGACCCGGACTTGGTCGCAGTCGTAGCAGAACGCGGCTTCGTAGAGCGGCGGTCGTCCGGGCCCGCGTACCCCCGGATGTCCCAGCCGGGGGCTACACCGCACAGGGTGACCTGCGCGGTGGGCATCTTCCCCGCCACGGCGAGCATCTCCGCGACGGCGGGGAGCAGCATGGGGACAGTCTCTCCCCCGCTCTTTCACGGCTTGCCGCCGGCGCCCCAGTGGCTTCAGGGCGAGGCCCGTGAGTCCCGCGGCGCAGACGCCCGCCGCGCAGAGCGCCGTGGCGACCGTGGCTCCGCGGGCGTCGGCGAGTGCGCCGAGCGCGTTGTTGCCCACCACCAGCGCCAGGCTCTGAACGAACGTCAGGGACGCCTGCGTCCTGGCCAGGTGCGTGCCCGGGGCGCCGGCCAGCACCAGCGGACCGACGTGGCAGGCGAACATCCCGGAACCCGCACCGGTGACGATTGCCCCGGCGACGGCAATGGCCACGCCGGCCTGCCCGGCCAGCGCCACCGCGGCGATTCCCGGCGCCGCGACACACAGCCCCAGCGCCGCACCCCGGCCGATCCGGCGCATGGTGCCCCGCCGCGAGACCACCAGCGCCACGGCGACCACCCCCAGGCTCTGCCCGCCCGCGATCAGACCGGCCGCCCCGGCACTCCAGCCGTGCTCCCGGGCCAGGAGCGGGTTCAGCAGGGACACCACCGGCAGGAGGAAGCAGGCGGCGGCGGCCGTCAGAACCAGCGCGGACCGCAGGACCGGATCCGCCACGGCGACCCGCACCCCGTCCGCCGCCCCTGCCAGGAGGCCCTGCGCGCGAGGGGACCGTTCGACCTCGAAGGCCGGCCGGACGAGGACGAGTACGACGAGGACGATCGCGAAGGTGCCCGCGTCGGCGAGCGCCGCGCCGGTCAGGCCGGCGGCCGCGACGAGTACGGCGCCCAGCGGAGCCCCGAGCAACGAGGCGATCTGTCCGGCCGCCTGCTGCACGGCCAGCGCCCGGGGGAGCTGCGCCTCGCCCACCAGACTGCGGGGCATGGACCCGGCCGCCGGCAGATAGAACGCGTCGACCGTGCCGACCGCGGCCGCGACCGACACGAGGAGCCAGGGAGAGGGGTCCGGGCGCGAGCCCGCGAGCGCCAGCGCGAGCGTGGCCGTGAGCATCACGGCGTCCCCGACGACCATCACCCTGCGCGCGCCGAACCGGTCGCCGACGGCGCCGCCCGGCAACAGCAGCAGGGTCCGCGGAAGGGTGATGGCGGTCAGGACCAGCGCGCCCGTCCCGCCACCGTGGGCACTGGCCGCCCAGCCGAGGGCGAAGTAGAGGACGGCATCACCGAGCAGCGAGGCGCGGGTGCCGGCGAGCCAGACGAGGTACGCGCGGGGGAGGGCCGGGCGCGCCGAGGCCTGCCGGACGGTGTCGAGGGAGGTCATGGCCGCCGACGCTAGGGCCCTCGACCAACTGGAGGGCAAGCTCCCGCGGCCCGGTCACGGCGAGGGCGGGCGTCAGGTCAGGGCCGGTTCCCTGGAGGGCTGGGCGGCCGCGGCGGTTCCGTCCGGGTCGGTGTTGAGGTCGGTCAGCATCTGGCGGGTGAAGCCGAAGAAGTAGGTGGCGGCGAAGCCGACCAGGTAGCCGACGGCGAGGCCGCCCGCGTAGATGGCGAGGGTGATGCCGGCGCTCGACCTGCCGTCGAGCAGGGGGAACAGGGCCCAGCCAGAGGGGCCGATGGCGGTGGAGCCGAAGGCAACACCGAGCTGGTTGAAGAGGCCGACGAAGGCGCCGCCGGCCGCGCCGCCGACGCAGGCGGTGACGAAGGGGCGGCCGAGGGGGAGGGAGACGCCGTAGATGAGCGGCTCGCCCACGCCCAGGAAGCCGGCCGGGAGGGCGGACTTGATGGTGGTGCGCAGCGACCCGTTGTGCGGGAGCCGGTAGTAGACGGCGATGGCCGCGCCGACCTGGCCCGCGCCCGCCATGGCGAGGATGGGCAGCAGGACGGTGTAGCCGGACTGTTCGATGAGCGTGGTGTGGATGGGGATCAGGGCCTGGTGCAGGCCCAGCATCACGAGGGGCAGGAAGAGGCCGCCGAGGACCAGGCCCGCGAAGGCGCCGCCGGTCGCGAGCAGCCAGTCGGCGAAGGTGCCGATGGCCGCCGAGGCCTCACCGGCGAGGAACATCAGCCCGAACAGGGTGACCAGGCCCGAGAGCAGGACGGTGAGGGTCGGGGTGACCAGGACGTCCACGGCCTCGGGGACCCACGTGCGGCACCACTTCTCGACGTACACGGCGAGCAGGGCCGCGGCGAGCGCGCCGAGGACGCCGCCCTGGCCGGGGGAGAGCTGCTGGCCGAAGGCGTCGATCTTGGCGACGCCCGGGAAGACGATGATCGCGGCGACGGCGCCGCCCAGGATCGGCGTACCCCCGAACTCCTTGGCGGTGTTGTAGCCGACGAACACGGCGATCAGCGACATGAAGCCGGAGGCGATGGCGGCGAGCGCCGGGACGACGGCGGGCAGCCAGCCCAGGTTCGTCAGCAGGCCGTTGAGGCCCGCGATGATGCCGCAGCCGATCAGTGCCGGGATCAGCGGGACGAAGATGTTCGCGATCCGGCGCAGGAGGAGCTTGAACGGGGTGGCGTTGCGGGCCTTCTGGACCTCCTTCAGCGCCGCGCCCTGGGCCTGCAGGTCCTCGGCGGTGACGGCGTGTGGGGTGGGTGGTGCGGCGGGGGTGGCCGGGGTCGCCGCGCGGGCCTGCTCGACCGCGCGGGCCTGCTCGACCAGTGCCTCGAACTCCGGGGTGACGCGGGCGACGGTGCCCGGGCCCAGCACGATCTGGTAAGTGCCGTCCTCGACCACGCCGAGGACGGCGGGGAGGGCCCGCAGGGCCTCGTCCTGGACCAGGGAACGGTCGCGCAGCGTGATGCGCAGCCGGGTCATGCAGTGCGCGATGGAGGTGACGTTGTCCGGGCCGCCGACCAGAGGAAGGATCGCGGCGGCTGTGGCGCGGTTCTTGTCAGTGGACATGTGGGGGTCGCCTTGCGTCGGGTGGTGGAAGGGGATGCGGGCTTTGGTCAGCGGTGCCAGCGGTGTGGTGTCAGTGGTGGTCAGCGGCTTCGGTGAGGGCCGCGCGGAGGTGGCCCTGCGAGGCGGCGAGCAGTTCGGCGGCCTTCGGGCCGTCGACGCCGCCGAGGATCACGAGGACGGCGTCCTTGACCTCGCCGTCGGTGGCGGTGAGGGCGGCCTCGATCTCGGTGTCGGGCGCGCCGGTGGCCAGGGCCACGATGCGGCGGGCGCGGGCGCGCAGCTTCTCGTTGGAGGAGCGCATGTCGACCATCAGGTTTCCGTAGGTCTTGCCCAGGCGGATCATGGTGATCGTCGAGATGAGGTTGAGGACCAGCTTCTGGGCCGTACCCGCCTTCAGGCGGGTGGAGCCGGTGAGGAGTTCGGGTCCGACGACGACCTCGATGGCGTGCTCGGCGGCCGCGGCGAGGGCGGAGCCGGCGTTGCAGGAGAGCCCGACGGTGAGCGCGCCGCGCGTACGGGCGAAGGCGACGGCGCCGATCGCGTACGGGGTGCGGCCGGAGGCGGAGATGCCGATGACCGTGTCGTCCGGGCCGATGCCCAGCGCGGTGAGGTCCGCGGCGGCCAGCTCCGGGGAGTCCTCGGCGCCCTCGACGGACTTGACCATGGCGGAGGGGCCGCCCGCGATGAGGCCGACGACGTCGGCGGGGTCGGTGTTGAAGGTGGGCGGGCACTCGCTGGCGTCCAGGACGCCCATCCGGCCGGCCGTGCCGGCGCCCGCGTAGACGAGGCGGCCGCCGCGGGCCATGCGTTCGGCGATCGCGTCGATCGCGGCGGCGATGTGCGGGAGCTGGGCGGCGACGGCGGCCGGGACGGTGGCGTCCTCGGCGTTCATGGTGCGGGCGATGTCGAGGGTGGACAGCCGGTCGATCTCGGCGAGGTCCTGGCGGAAGGCCTCGGTGGTGAGGATGTCCAGCTGGGCGCGGAGGTCTGCGTGGGCCGTCATCGGGGGCGGGCTCCTTGGCTGGTGGCGGGTGGTGGTGGGGCTGAGCTTCACGATCGGGGCTCCGCCCGGGCAGGCGGGGCTGGGTGGTGCGGCGGGGTCGGGTGGGTCAGTGGCGGTGGGCCAGGGCTTCGTAGGAGGCGGCCAGGGCGGGGGCGGCGGTTTCGTACGTGCGCTGGGCGACGCCGACGAAGAGGCAGTCGACGACGAGCAGCTGGCTGGTCCGGCTGGACATGGCGGCCGGGCGCAGCTGGGTCTCGCGGGCGGCGGAGGTGGCCAGGACGAGGTCGGCGTAGTGGGCGACGGGGGCGTTCGGGCGGCCCGTGAGGGCGAGGGTGGTGGCGCCCCGCTCGAAGGCGACGCGGAGCGGCTCGATCACGTCGCCCGTGGAGCCGGAGTGGGTGATCGCGACGGCGACGTCGCCGGGGCCCAGCTGGACCGCGCCCGTGACGGCCAGGTGGGGGTCGCTGTGGGCGTGCGCGACGAGTCCTATGCGCAGCAGCTTCTGGGCGAGGTCCTGGCCGACGAGGGCGGAGGCGCCGACGCCGTAGACGTCGATGCGGCGGGCGGTGGCGAGGGCGGTGACGGCGGCGGCCAACTGGGTCAGGTCGAGTCCGGCGGCGGTGTCGGTGAGGGTCTGCGCCTCCTCGTGGGCCAGCTTGGCGACGACGTCGGCGAGCGGGTCGTCGACGGCTATGTCGACGGTGACGGCGGGGGCGGCGCCGGACTCCTGCTGGGCGGCGAGGGCGGCGAGCGCGAGGCGCAGGTCGCGGTAGCCGGGGTAGCCGAGGAGGCGGGCGGCGCGGACGACGGTGGCCTCGCTGGTGCCGGTGTGCGCGGCGAGACCGGAGACGGTGAGCCGTGCGCATCCGGCCGGATCGGAGGCGACGGCCTCGGCGACGGCCTGCACGGAGCGCGTCATGGACGGAGCGAGGCTCCGGACCCGGGCCCGGAGGGCGGAGGGCGCCGGGGCGGGCGGCGCGGTCTGCGTACGGCGGCTGAAAGTTTCTTTCGTGTTCTCGCTCACACCTGAAACCTATTTTCGGGGGTGGTGGGCGTCAATACGCCATGCGGCCCCCGGAAAGAGGGCCTTCGTCACCGGGCCTCCTCAGGTCCACAATGGGCGCATGGACCACGCGACCCCCTTGGAACAGGCGCTGCACGTCGCCCGTGCACTTGTTCTCGCCGATCTCGCCGCCGGCGAGGTCGCCGACGCCGATGTCGTCTCCCTCGTTGAGGACTCGGTCACGCACCGCCGGTGGTGGGTGGAGCAGTGGCCGGAGGGCGTCGACTACCTCCCCGGACTCGTCGCCCAGGACGTGCAGGACGCGCTGCTGGAGAAGTACGGCCGCTGGCCGCTGTGCCCGGTCTGCACCCACGGCGATCCGCACGCGCTGGACGTGGAACCGGAACTGGGACCCGACCCGCACTGGGTGTGCTCGGAGGCGGGCGTGAAAGTGGCCGCGGTCGGCGGCCTGGGCCCGGTCTTCGGTCTCAGGTGAGCCGCCCGTGACCGTCTACATCGACCCGCCGACCTGGCCGGGCCACGGCCGCATGTGGTCCCACCTCGTCAGCGACGTCTCGTACGAGGAACTGCACGCCTTCGCGGCCGGCATCGGCTGTCCGCCGCGGGCCTTCGAGCGGGACCACTACGACGTGCCCTCGTACCGGTACGCGGACGCGGTCGGCGCGGGCGCCGTGGAGATCGGCAGCAAGGAACTCGTCCGCCGGCTCACCGAGGCCGGCCTGCGCCGCCCGAAGGGCCGCCCGGCGCAGTCGTAGCGGCCGCCGTCTTCGCGGGGCTGTCGGTGGGCCGCTGGCCTGCGGGAATGTTCAGCACGACCGGCGACGGCGATCGCCGCTTCCCGCCTGTCCTGACCGAGGTGTCCCGGATCGAGTTCGACTACGGCGGCGAGGGCGTGGGCGAGGGCGTCGAATTCTCCCCGTACGAGGCCTCCGGGTCCGCCGTGGACACCACCGACCGGCTGCGCCACTGGACGGCGAACCACGAGCTCGACGGCGACGGCCTGCGGATCTTCGGCCAGGACGGCTCCGGCGGCCTCGCCGCGATCTGGTACGCGCGCCAGGGGCGGCCGCTCGCCGAGCAACCCGTGGTGTTCCTGGACTCGGAGGGTGAGGTCGGCGTGGCCGCCGGGAACGTGTCCGACTTGCTGTGGGTGCCGGCCGACACCTTCGAGGACGACATCTTCGAGCTCTGCCGCTGAGTCCCCCCGCCGCGGGCGGGCCCGGCCATCGGCCGGCCTAGACCTTCTCGGGTGTGCCCGCCAGGGCCGGGGTGGAGGAGGCCACGACGCGGGCCGGGGCGCTCCGGCGGCGGTCGAGGCGGAGGGCGGCCACGGCGAGGGCGATCGCGGTGACCGTCATCGCGCCGCCGGCCCAGGCGGTGGCGGCGAAGCCGAGGCCCGCGTCGATGACGGTGCCGCCGAGCCAGGGGCCGCCGGTGTTGCCGAGGTTGAACGCGGCGGTCGTGGTGGCGCCGGCCAGGGTCGGGGCGGCGCCGGCCACGTTGAACATGCGGGCGTTGAGCGCCGGCGCGGTGAAGAAGGCCGAGAAGCCGATCAGGAACGCGAGGGCGACCACCGCGACCTGGAACGAGGCCAGCAGGGCGAGCGCGCCGAGGAAGACGGTCGACGCGGTGACGCCCCCGATCATCACGCCGAACAGGTGCGCGTCGGCGACCCGGCCGCCGACGGTGGTGCCGGCCAGCGCGCCGGCGCCGAAGAGGGCGAGGATCCACGGGACCCACCGCGAGTCCAGCCCGGCCACGTCCGTGAGCAGCGGTGACAGGTAGCTGAAGGCGCAGAAGACGCCGCCCGCGGCCAGCGCCGTGACGGCGATGGAGAGCCACACCTGGCGGTCGCGGTAGATGCGCAGCTCGCGCCCGAGCGAGGGCTTCTCGGCAGGGAGCGGGATCTTCGGGATCAGCGCCAGGATGCCGGCGAGGGCGATCGCGGAGGCCGCGCCGACCGACCAGAACGCGGAGCGCCAGCCCAGGTGCTCACCGAGGAAGGCGCCGGCGGGGACGCCGAGGACGTTGGCGATCGACAGCCCGCCGATCATGACGGCCATCGCGCGGGCCCGCTGGTCGCGGTCGACCATGGCGATGGCGACGGCCGCGCCCACGGCCCAGAAGCCGGCGCAGGCGAACGCCGAGACCACGCGGGAGGCGAAGAGGAGCTCGTACGTCGGGGCCAGCGCGCCCGCGACCTGCCCGAGGCCGAAGAGGCTGATGAGGGCGATCAGCGTGGTGCGGCGCGGCAGCCGCAGGGTGGCCACGGCCAGCAGCGGCGCGCCGACGACCATGCCGATGGCGAAGGCGGATATGAGCAGGCCCGCCTGCGGGATGGTGACGCCCATGTCCTCCGCGAGGGGCGGCAGCAGCCCGGAGAGCATGAATTCGCTGGTGCCGAGCGCGAAGACGGACAGTCCGAGGATGTAGACGGCGACGGGCATGCGGGGGCGTAGGGCATCTGCGGGCATGACAGTCACCAACCAGCGTGAACGCGATCAAATTCCCCCGGCGGCTTCGGGAGCGTCCAGCGCGGCGAGCTCGGCGGCGAGGTTGGCGCGGGCCGGGGCCTCCCAGTGCGCGGCGCCGTAGGGCGTGCGGAAGAGGCGGGGCAGGTCGAGCAGCTGGCGCAGCACGGCGGCGCGGCCGGTGCGGAAGGCCTCGTCCGGGACGAACCCGTACTCGGCGCGCACGGCGGCCACGTAGGCGGCGTAGGCCTCCGGGGCGCCGGCCAGGACGGCCAGGTCGGCGTCGCAGAGGGCCTCGCCGTCGGTGTCGCCTGGGGCGGGGTCGTGGGTGACGGTGAGGCGGACCAGCCGGGCCACCTCGGCGGTGCGGGCGGCGTCTATGCCGAGCTCGGGGAGGGCGCGCTCGGCCAGGGCGGCGCTGCGTTCCTCGTTCTCGGAGCGGTCGGGGCGGTAGACGGCGTCGTGGAACCAGGCGGCGAGCTGCACGGCGGCGAGGTCGGCGGCGTGCGGAGCCAGTACGTCGATCCGCGCGAGTACGTCGGCCAGGTGCGCGGTGGTGTGGTAGCGGCGCTGCGGCTCCGCCCAGGCGGCGAGCAGGCGCTCGGCGTAGGGGGCGGGATCGCGGTCGGCGGCGGCGCCGGCGGCGGTGACGGTGGCCCGCCAACGGGCCTGGAGGGCCGTGGTGTCGGGGCCGGTGCCGGGGTGCTGGGTGCCTGTGTCCATGGGCACATTGTGGGGGTGGCGTGATTGTGCTGGTGGAGCGCGGGTGGAGGCCCGTACCCTGGATATTGGACTAGACCTATTTTTCATACCGGACGAAGGACGGCAACGAATGAGCAACCGTGCGCTCCTGGAGGTGATCGCCCTCGACGCGGAGGACGCGATCGCGGCCCAGGCCGGTGGGGCGGACCGACTCGAACTGGTCACCGACATGGCCGCCGACGGGCTCACCCCGGCGCGCGAGACCTTCGCGGCGATCAGGGCGGCCGTCGACATCCCGCTGCGCGTGATGCTCCGCAAGACGGACGGCTTCGCGGCCGGGGACGTCTCCGTCCTGGTCCGCGCGGCGCGTGAGCTGCGGGCGGAGGGCGCGCAGGAGTTCGTCCTCGGCTTCCTGAACCCGGACGGCACCCCCGACCTGGCCGCCGTCGAGGCGGTCGTCGCGGAGCTCGACGGCTGCCGCTGGACCTTCCACCGGGCGATCGACCGCGCCGCGGACCGCGACCAGCTGCGCAAGGCGCTGGCCGACCTTCCCGGACTGGACACCTACCTGACGGCCGGCTCGGCCGCCGGGGTCGAGGAGGGGCTGCCGGTGCTCGTCGCCGAGGCGGCGCGGCGGGGGGAGCCGGGCTACGGGGCGCGGATGCTGGTGGGGGGCGGGCTGACCCTCGCGCACCTGCCGGTGCTGCGCTCCGCCGGCATCGACGCGTTCCACATCGGCGGCGCGGCCCGCCCCTCGGGATGGGGCCGCCCCGTCTCGGCGGCCGCCGTCGCGAACTGGCGAGCCGCCCTGTCCTGACGGGGGCGACCCGCAGGTCACGTCACCTCAGGCGAGAGTCACAGGCAGGGCGGCCGTGTGCAACACGTTCAGGCCTGAGACGGCGCGGGTGAGGCAGACGTACAGGCGGCGGAGGCCCGTGCGTTCGTCGGGCTCGCCGTCGACGATCGCGGCGGGCTCGTCCAGAACCACGTAGTCGTACTCCAGACCCTTCGCCAGCGAGGCGGGGACGAGGGTCAGGCGGGACTCGGCCGTGGTCTCCTCACCCGGCGAGAGGTACGGCAGGCCCTCCGCCAGCAGGGCCTCCGCCAGGGCGGGGATGCGCGCGTCCGCCGCGATCAGGCCGATCGACCCCTCGTGCGCGAGCGACGCGCGGCAGGCCGCCACCACGTCCGCCGTCAGGTCCGAGCTCTCCGAGATCAGCAGCGAGCCCGGGGTCTCGCGGACCGAGGAGACCGGGGCCAGGCCCGGGGAGATCGACGGCAGCAGCCGGGAGGCGTACGCGATCACCTCGCGCGGCACGCGGAAGCCCGCCGTCAGCTCCTCCAGCACCGCCTGCGGCTTGCCCATGTGCGTCAGGGCCTCGTCCCAGCTGCGCGTGGCCCACGGGGTGGTGCCCTGCGCGAGGTCGCCGAGGACCGTCGCCGAGCCCGTCGTGCAGCGCCGGCCCACGGCCCGGTACTGCATCGGCGACAGGTCCTGGGCCTCGTCGACCACGACGTGGCCCAGCGAGTGCGTGCGTTCCACCAGGTCCGCGGCCTCGTCGATCAGGACCAGGTCCGCCGCCGACCACTTCGCCGACTTCACGCTCCGGAACGGCTTCGGCCACAGGAGGAGCTTCTGCTCGTCCGCCGTGAGGACGTCCGCCGCGTGCAGCGCGAGGAAGTCGGGGTCCGACAGCAGGCGCAGCACCAGCTTCGCCGGCTCGACGGGCGGCCAGACCGCCTTCACCGCGGCCTTCACCGCCGCGTTGCGGGCCACCGCGTCCTGCACGCGGTCGTCCGGCGCCTCGCCCGCCTGCTCCATCCGTACGAGCACCGCGTGCGCGATGCGCTGCGGCAGGGCGTCCCGGGCCGCGCCGTAGCGGATGTCGCGCTTCTGCAGCTCCTCGACCATCTCGGCGATCTCGTACGCGGGCACCCGCCAGCGGCGCGAACCGCGCACCACCATCAGCGGCTCGGTCGGCGCGGTGACGTGCGAGCCGAGCGCGCGGCGCAGCACCTCCGCCATCCGGGCGTCGCCCTTGACCACGGCGGTCTCGGCGGCGTCCGTGCCGCGTACCTCCAGGCCCTCGCGGGCGACCAGGTCGTCGACGGTGGCCTGCTTGACCTCCAGCTCGCCCAGCGCGGGGAGGACCTGCTCGATGTAGTGAAGGAAGGAACGGTTCGGCCCGATGACGAGCGTGCCCGTGCGGGCGAGGCGGTCGCGGTGCGCGTAGAGGAGGTACGCGACACGGTGCAGGCCGACGGCCGTCTTCCCGGTGCCGGGGCCGCCCTGCACGCAGACGGAACCGGACAGGCCGGAGCGGACGATTTCGTCCTGCTCTGGCTGGATCGTGGCCACAATGTCCCGCATGGGGCCGACGCGCGGGCGCTCGATCTCCTGCTGGAGCAGCTTGCTGACGGCGGCGGCCTCGGCCGGGTCGGACAGGTGCTCGTCCTCGTACGCGGTCAGCTCGCCGCCGGTGTAGCCGAAGCGGCGGCGCAGCGCGATGTCCTGCGGGTCCTTCTTGGAGGCCCGGTAGAACGGCTGGGAGACGGGCGCGCGCCAGTCGATGACCATCGGATCGCCGTCGGCGTCGTGGACGTGGCGGCGGCCGATGTAGAACTGCTCGCCCTCCGCGCCCTCGGCGAGCTCGGCGCCGGGGGCGTGCAGGTAGTTGAGGCGGCCGAAGAAGAGGGGGGTGTGCGAGAGGTCGGCGAGGGCCTTGATGCGGTCGTCGATCTGGGCCTGGAGGACGATCGCGTTGACCCAGTTCGCGGTGACGTCGCGGATGTCGAGGGCCTCGACGTCCTCGCGCATCGCGCGCAGGGCGGAGCGCGAGCGGGAGAGGTGGGCCCGTTCACGGGCGAGCGGGCCGGACTCGGACTCGGGGGCGTGCGCGGGCACGGGACTGCCTCCAGCTGCTGGTGCGGAACAGAAGCCCGCCGGTTTCCAACCGGGGGGCGGCTCTCCCCGATGAGGCGGTGGGAGGCGGCAAGAGCGGAGATTCTAACCATCGGGGCGCAGCGGCGCGAATGATTTTGTCCGTCCCGTACGGGACCGCCGTACGGGTGTCATACGGGGGAGTGTCATACCTCAGGGAGGGCCCCAGGGGTCGGCATGGGCCGCGAGGAGGATGCCGCGGGGCCCGAGCTTCAGCCCCCAGGGCGATGTGACGCGCGGCGCGGAAAAGCACCATGGACACATGAGCACCGCAACCTTCACCCCGGTCCAGGGTGGCCGCCCGCGCGGCGCCACCGCCCTCTCCGACGCCCGCCCGCGCCGCCCCCTCGGCCGCGCGCTGCAGGCGGCCAAGATCTTCGCCGCGGCGGCCGTGAGCGTCGTCGTCCTGGGCGAATACGCCGAGGACGCCGGCGTCATACGCCGCTGACCACCACCCCGCCGCCCCCGCGCCCGCAGCGCTGTTCCCGGGTGCCGGCGGTGGGGTGACGAGGGGTGGATCCGGCGCGTGATGTGGCGCGTTGGGTGATCCACTAGGGTCGCGCGCTCGTGACGGGGTCGCTGCTCGTGCTGGGCGTCCCGGCGCCTCGCGGGACTGGCGGCCAGCCCGCGCTGGCCGCCCTCGCCGCTACCGCGCTGCTGGTCCTCCCGCAGGACTCGGCCGCCTTCTGGACCCGGCACCTGCCGGCCGCAGCCCGCACCACCCCGCTACCGGACTGGCCGGCCCTGTGGGTCCGTCAGCCCTCGGGCAGCAGGATGTCCGCGTCGTCGAAGACCCGCAGGACCACGAGCAGCAGGCGCCCGCGCGACACCACGTACTCGGCCACGATCTGTGAGGTGAGCCGGATCTCGCGGTCCTGCTCGCCCGCTCCTATCGGCCGCGAGAGCTCCGTGTAGGGATCGCGGGCCAGGATCTCGAGCGCCTTGTCGAAGGACGCGCGGCGCACGGGCTCCAGCTGGTCACGGTCGCAGCCCGCCGACTCCGTGAAGAGGACCTCGTAGATTTCCTGGTGCGTCATACGGCCAGCGTAGTGCTCGGCCACAGTCCCCGTCAGTCGGCCGCCAGCAGCTCGTCGGCGTCCATGATCCGGTAGGCGTAGCCCTGTTCGGCGAGGAAGCGCTGGCGGTGCGCCGCGAAGTCCTGGTCGATGGTGTCGCGCGCGACCACCGAGTAGAACCGGGCCTCGTGGCCGTCCGCCTTCGGCCGCAGGACGCGGCCCAGGCGCTGCGCCTCCTCCTGGCGGGAGCCGAAGGTGCCCGACACCTGGATGGCGACCGTGGCCTCCGGCAGGTCGATGGAGAAGTTCGCGACCTTCGACACGACCAGCACGCTGATCTCGCCCTCGCGGAACGCGTTGAAGAGCTTCTCGCGCTGCGCGTTGGAGGTCTCGCCCTTGATGACGGGGGCGTCCAGGTGCTCGCCGAGCTCGTCGAGCTGGTCGATGTACTGGCCGATGACGAGGGTCTGTTCGCCCTGGTGCTTGCGCACCAGCGCCTCCGTGACCTTCCGTTTCGTCGCGGTCGTCGCGCAGAAGCGGTACTTCTCCTCCGTCTCGGCGGTCGCGTACGCGAGCCGCTCCGACTCCGTCAGATTGACGCGGACCTCGACGCAGTCCGCCGGCGCGATGTAGCCCTGCGCCTCGATCTCCTTCCACGGCGCGTCGAACCGCTTCGGCCCGATCAGCGAGAAGACGTCCGACTCGCGCCCGTCCTCGCGCACGAGCGTGGCCGTCAGACCGAGGCGGCGGCGGGCCTGCAGGTCGGCGGTGAACTTGAAGACCGGCGCGGGCAGCAGGTGCACCTCGTCGTAGACGATCAGGCCCCAGTCCCGGGAGTCGAAGAGCTCCAGGTGCGGGTAGACGCCCTTCCGCTTCGTCGTCAGGACCTGGTACGTGGCGATCGTGACGGGCCGGATCTCCTTGCGGGTGCCGGAGTACTCGCCGATCTCCTCCTCCGTCAGCGAGGTCCGCTTGACCAGCTCGTGCTTCCACTGGCGGGCCGAGACGGTGTTCGTGACGAGGATCAGCGTCGTCGCCTTGGCCATCGCCATGGCCCCGGCGCCCACCAGCGTCTTGCCGGCGCCGCAGGGCAGCACGACCACGCCGGAGCCGCCGTGCCAGAAGCCCTCGACGGCCTGCTGCTGGTACGGGCGCAGCGCCCAGCCGTCCTCGGCCAGCTCGATCGCGTGCGCCTCGCCGTCGACGTAACCGGCGAGGTCCTCGGCCGGCCAGCCCAGCTTGAGCAGCGTCTGCTTGATCTGCCCGCGCTCGGAGGGGTGCACGGCCACGGTGTCGGCGTCGAGCCGCGCGCCGACGAGCGGGGTGATCCGCTTGGACCGCAGGATCTCCTCCAGCACGGGCCGGTCGGTGCTGGTCAGCACCAGGCCGTGCACGGGGTGCTTGGAGAGGGTGAGGCGGCCGTAGCGCGCCATCGTCTCGGCCACGTCGACGAGCAGCGCGTGCGGGACGGGGTAGCGGGAGTACTCGACGAGCGCGTCGACGACCTGCTCGGCGTCGTGCCCGGCGGCCCGGGCGTTCCACAGGCCGAGGGGGGTGATCCGATAGGTGTGGATGTGCTCGGGCGCCCGCTCCAGCTCCGCGAACGGAGCGATGGCGCGGCGCGCGGCCCCGGCGAGCTCGTGGTCGACCTCGAGCAGGAGGGTCTTGTCGCTCTGGACGATGAGGGGTCCGTTCACGCGCGTCCCTTTCCGGCGGTGAGACGGCTGCCCGGGCGCGGGCGGCCAAACCTCCAGTCTGCCGTATCCCCGAGCCCTTTGGCTCCCGCCCGGGGATGCCGCCCCTCCCGGGGCTCCGCCCCGCACCCCGCGCCTCAAACGCCGGCGAGGCTGAAAGACCGGGGCTCCGCCCCGCACCCCGCGCCTCAAACGCCGGCGAGGCTGAAAGACCGGGGCTCCGCCCCGAACCCCGCGCCTCAAACGCCGGCGAGGCTGAATTCGGGCTGGGGTAGCAGGCGGGCCGGTTGGGACGGGGTCGGGTGTGTGTCGGGGTGTCCCCGCAGGGCGCCGAACGCAACAGGGCCGATCTCTCCGACCCCTCGTCACGTTCGGCGCCCGAGGAGACGCCCCGGCGCGCGCCCGACCCCGGCACAACCGGCCCCCACCCCACCCCACCCCACCCCGGCCCCCGCCCGAGCGGCGCAGCCAACCCGCACCCTCGTGGCGAGACCGTGCGGGCGCGGCTGCGCGAGGTGTGGCCCTTCGACACCGGGCTGGCTGGTCGACTCCGCGGCCAGGTGAGCCGGGCCGGTGGCGGGCCTGCGGCCGAACGGGTCGTCGACGGGGGCCGGCGACGTTGCGGCCGGATCATCGCGGACCGGCGTCATACGGTGGCCGTCGCTCACAGGCGACGTAAGAACGGACGCTCATGACGCAAGATCGACGGGACCAGGCGCTCTTCCGAGCCGCCTCGGCCCCCGCCACCGTCAACACCGCCACCCACGACATCGGCCTGCTCGTGCTCCGGCTCGTCGTCGGCCTCAGCATGGTCGGCCACGGCACCATGAAGCTCTTCGGCTGGTTCGGCGGCCCGGGCCTCAAGGCGACCGGCAAGGGCTTCACGATGGCCGGCTATCCCGCCGGGGATGCCATGGCCGTCATCGCCGGCCTGTCCGAGACGCTGGGCGGCCTCGGTCTCGCCCTCGGCCTGCTCACCCCGCTCGCCGGCGCCGCCCTGACCGGCATCTTCATCAACGTCCTCGACGTCCGGGGACTGAGCGCCTACTTCCCGCCCAAGGGCGTGGAACTCGAAGTGCTGCTGTTCGCCGGGGCCGTCGCCCTCACCCTCACCGGGCCGGGCCGCTTCGCCGCCGACCACTACCTCCCGGTGCTGCGCGAGTCGCGGCCCCGCTACGCCTGGTTCGCCCTGCTGCTGGGCGTCGTCGCGGGATTCATCGTGCTGCTCATCCGGGACTGACGCCGGCTCCGGCATCTCCCGCACCGAGGTGCTCCAGCGGGCCCGCGGGGTACGGGGTCTCCGCGGGGAGCAGCGCGCGTGCCGCCTCGGCTTCGCCCGACCGCAGCAGGGCGTGGATCCGCCGGGCCAGCGGGGTCACGTCGCGGATGGAGACCGTCCACTCGTCGGCGTACGCGCGCGAGGCCGGACCGGACAGGCCCAGCTGGAGCGAGCGGTACGGCAGCGGGTTCAGGTGCAGGTCGCGCTCCGGGTCCCACTGGACCCGGGCGGGCGCCCCGCGCAGGGACTCCTGCCAGGCGGCCCGGTCCGCGTGCACGCCCGGCACGTAGTGGGAGAGGCAGGCCTCGCGCAGGGCGCGGTCGAAGCCCTCGCGGGTGATCTCGATGGCCAGCACGGTCTCCTGGTCGGCCTTGGTGGCCCAGCCGCAGCGGTACATCATCCACAGGAACGAGGGCTTGATCCACGTCATCCGCTCCCGCTTCCAGGCGGGCGGGAAGCGGCCGTCGCGGGCGGCCGGGTCCCCCAGGCGGGGGGCGTAGGCCTGGTAGACGGTGAGGCTGGTGGCGGTGTGCGAGGCGCGGATCTGGCGGGTGGGGGCGGACATGCCCCCAGCGTGCGGGATGGCCTGGCGGCCGGCCAGCTGTTTTCCGTGCGGTGCCGCGCCGTTGCCGGGAGCTCCGCCCCGGACCCCGCGCCTCAAACGCCGGCGGGGCTGGAGTGGTGCGGCTCAGAGATCGGGGCTCCGCCCCGGACCCCGCGCCTCAAACGCCGGCGGGGCCGGATGTGGCCCGGGCCGGATTGGCCGCCCGCGAGCTGGAACGGCTAGACCTGGTCCTCCGCCAGTTCGGCTACGCCCGTGATGCGGTGGAGGGCGTAGGTGCGGACCTCGTCGGCCGTGTGGTCGTAGCCCGTGACGAAGCCGCCTTCGACGCGGACCGGGGCGATGACGCGTTGGCTGGCGGCGCCGTCCGCGTTCACGTAGCCGATCCACACCGCCGAGCCGGTCAGGGCCGCCGCCTGGACGGTCGCCAGGGTTTCCGCCGCGCTGGTGCGCGGGAGTTCGCCCGGTGCGCCGGTGGACGGCGCGGGCTCCTTGCGGACCGCCGTCGCCGCCAGGTCGCCCGCGCGGATCGCCCGTACGGCCGCCGCCAGCAGCGTCGCGTCCGGGACCGGCGGACCGTCCGGCACCGGTACGGGCGCCGAGCGGGCCGGTGCGCGGTGGGCGTCGGCCCGCGCCACCAGCACGTCGCCGGTCAGGGACTCCGCGGCCGGCGCGTACCCCATCGCCCGCAATCCCTCCAGCAGCACGGTCGGTTCGGCCTGTGCGGCCAGGACCGTGGGGGCCAGGCGGCGCAGACCCAGCCCGGCCGAGCGCTTGTCGGCCAGGATCTCGCCCAGCATCGCGTCGTCGTCGCAGCGGACGTAGGAGGAGGCCGCGCCGACCCGCAGGTGGCCGTGGCGGCGGGCCACGTCGTCGATGAGGTAGGCGAGGGGCTGCGGGACCGGGGTGCGGCTGTGTTCCTTGAGGAAGGCGTGCAGGTCGGCGGCGGCGTGCCCGGCGTCCAGGGCCCGGCGCACCGAGCCGGGCGTGAAGCGGTACACCGTCGCCCCGCCCTTGGACTCCACGTCCGCCAGCACCGCCAGGGTGTCCCCGAGCGGCCGGCGCAGCGGGCCGGGGGCCACCGCCGTCAGGTCGGCCTGGAGGAGGACGTGGTCCACCGGCTCGGGCAGGAGCGGGGCCAGCAGCGGCGCCGGGTCCTCGTGCGCGAGCAGGGCCCGGCCGGGCCCGGACAGGGCGCCCCGGCCGGTCACGCCGAGGACCTCGGCCTCGGTCAGCGCCCAGCGTGCGAGGCGGGTGCGCAGATCGCTCGTACCGCGTACGGGACGCTCCCACGCGAGCCGGTCCAGTACGGCCTGCGTGTCGGGGGACCCGCCCTCGGGCAGGGCGGCGAGGAGTTCCAGGACGCGCCGGCGCACCTCGGGGGCGGCGGAGCGGTCGAGGTCGGGTCCGAGCGTCGACAGCGTGCGCCCCTTGGCGTCCTGCTCGCCGACCAGACCGGGCGTGCGGGTGGCCGGCAGCCAGGCTTCCACCAGCGCCGACCACCGTTCCGCGGGCGGCAGTTCGCACCAGTCGTCGAAGGCGGGCGTGGGTGCGTACCGCTCGTCCGCCTCCCCGTCACTGGCCAGCAGCCCGGCCGCGTAGGCGAGTTCGATCCAGAACGCCGCCGACGGCTCGCTCGTGTCCAGGGTGGCCGCGGCCCGCTTCAGGTCCCGTACCGCGAGCCCGCCCGCCCGCAGCACCAGCGGAGCGGCGTGCTCCCAGGACTTCACCAGCTCCTCGACGGTGGACAGCGCGGCCAGCGCCTGCCCGGCGGCGTTCGCGTCCACAAGCTGTGGACGGTGCTCGCGGTGCGCGGCCACCGGCGGGGCCACCGGCGCGGTGTCCCGGTGCGCGAGGCCGCCGCGCAGGTGGAGCGCCACCTCGCGGGGCAGTACGACGGTCCGCGCCGTCGCGGGCAGCAGCAGCCCACGGTCGCGCAGCCAGCGCACCGGCGCGGTCGGATGCGGGGTCACCTCCCCGTACGGCGGCCCCCACACGAGCCGCCCCAGTACCTGGTGCGCCTCCGCCGGCGCCTCGTCCAGCAGCGCGGACATCCGCTCCGGGTCGGTGAACAGCCCGGTCAGCGCCGAGACCGCGGACACCGGATCGTGCGTGGCGGGCAGCCCGGCCGCCGCCACGATCTCCTGGATCCGGGTCGGTGACATGCCGGCGGTGGCCTCGGCGACCGTCGGCCCGAGACCGGTCGGGGAGGGCCGCTGGGCGGAGGGCGCGAGCAGCTCGCGGGCGGTGCGCACCAGGCGCAGCCGGTCGTCGTCGCCCCACACCAGGGCCTGGTCGCGCAGGGTGCCCAGGGCGCGGGGGAGCGCGGCGCGGGCGCCGTTGTCCTCACCGGTGGTGCCCTCCTCGCCGGTCAGCAGCGACTCCAGCACCGGGTACGGGCACGGGTCCGGGGCCACGGCGAGCGCCTCGGCCGTCTGCAGCGTGAAGCGGTCCAGGCGCTCCAGCGCCCGCACCACCGAGGCCCGGGTCCCGGCGCGGGTGGCCAGCTGCGTCACGTCGCCGGGCACCGGACCGAGCAGGTCCGGGCGGGCGTGCAGCAGCGTGGAGAGCGCCGCGTCGTCGCGGGCGCGCAGCGCCTCGGCGAGGGAGCGCGGGGCTCCGCTTCCGCCGGATCCCCCGGCAGTGCTTGCCTCGGGCACAGTCGCCTCCTGGTCGCGTCGGCCGGTCAGTCGGCCGGTCCCCATCCGGCCAACGGTATCCGCTGTGCCCGCGACGGCTCCACGGGCGCACGCGCTACCTTTCGGGAGGGCGGTACGGGAGGAGCCGGGGCATGGGGATCGAGAGCGACCATCTGGTCTACGAATATCTGAGCCGCGTCGGGGACTTGGCCCAGCAGCGGCAGCTTTCCTCCGGCGACCGGATGCGCCTGGTGGCGGGGCTGCGGGACGAGATCGACCGTCGGCGCGCCAAGTACGAACCGGAGACCCCGGCGGCCGTGCGCCGCATCCTGGAACGGATCGGCACGCCGGAGGAGGTCCTGGACACCCACGGCTCCCGGCCGGGCTCCGCGGCCCCCGCCCCGGGGTCCGGCGCGGCTTCCTGGCCGGGCGCGTCGGTACCGGTCCAGCGGGCCCCCGGCCGCCTCCGCCGCCCGGGCACGCCCGCGCCGCGGCCGGCGGCGGAGCCCCGCAACGTGCCGCCGCACCTGGCCGGGCTCGACGAGCTGGGCCCGTCCGGCGGGGCCGAGCCCGAGTGGTGGCGGATGTCCCCCGCCGCGTACGGATCGGGCCCGCAGGTCGACGGCTTCGCGGGCGGCATCGAGATGCCGGACCTGTTCGAGGAGGAGCAGGAGGGGGCCGGGAAGGAGCGGGCCGGGAAGGAGGCGCAGGATCCGCCCGGGCCCCCGCCCTCGGGTGCGCGCGGCCTCGTACGGTTCCTGCGCGAGCGGCGGCGGGCCAGGAAGGAGGCCGCCGCCGCGCAGCCGGAGGAGACGGCCGCGGCTGCGGCCCGGCCGCGCCCGAACGCGTACCTGCTGCTGGCCGCGGCCATCCTCGTCGTCGGCGTGGCCACCGGGTACTGGCTGCTGCTGATCATCGGCTGGCTCCTGCCGTACGCCTCGCGCGTGCTGCGGCCGGCCGAGCGGAAGTGGGCCGTCTTCGGGCCGCCCGGCGTGGTCCTCGCGGGGGCGGGGGTGTGGCTGTGGGGCCGGATGAACGGCAAGTGGGGTGAGACGCTGGCCGACGAGCAGCTGAGCGGGGCCGTGCAGGGCATGTGGCCGTGGCTGTTGCGGGGCGCCGCCGTCGCCTCCGTGGTCTACCTGGTGTGGCGGGCCCGCCGGCGCTAGGGACACGGGCCGTGAGGTGCGGCGTCGTTGCGGGGGCTCCGCCCCCGAGCCCCCGCGCCTCGAACTCCCCCGGCTACCGCCGGGAGGTGCCCCCGGGCGGGGCTGGATTGCGGGGCCGGACTCCTCCTCGCCTGCCGGGAGGATCTTCTGTGCCTGTTCACCTCGGCCGGCGGGCGCGGGCGGGCGCAGACATGTCACCTATTTCACGAAATGGGTAAGGCGACCCTACGGGTGCGTTCCCCCCTTGTAGGCCCGGTGTCGGCCTCCTGTCACCCTGCCTCGGCACAATGGCCCGTATGAACCTCACCGTCGGCTTCGACCTCGACATGACCCTCATCGACTCCCGTCCGGGCATCCGGGCCGCCTATCGGGCCCTGTCGGCCGAGACGGGTACGTTCATCGACGCCGACGAGGCGGTCACGCGCCTGGGCCCGCCGCTGGACGAGGAGCTCGCGTACTGGTTCCCGGAGGCCGAGATCCCGGCCATGGCCGACCGCTACCGCGAGATCTACCCCACGTACGCCATCGAGCCGACCCCGGCGATGCCGGGCGCCCGCGAGGCGATCGAGGCCGTCCAGGCGCTCGGCGGCCGCGCGATCGTCGTCACGGCCAAGCACGAGCCCAACGCCCGGCTGCACCTGGCGCACCTCGGCATCGAGCCGGACGCGGTCATCGGCTGGCTCTGGGCGGAGGCCAAGGCCGGCGCACTGCGCGAGTACGGCGCCCAGGTCTACGTCGGCGACCACGTCGGAGACGTACGCGGCGCCCGTACGGCCGGCGCGCTGTCCGTGGCGGTGCCGACCGGCCCGTGCCCGGAGCCCGAACTGCGCGCGGCGGGCGCGGACGTGGTGCTGCCCGACCTCACCGCGCTCCCGGACTGGCTCGCACGGTACGTCGCCGCGCAGCCCGTCTGAGCGCCGTTACGCCTGCGAGGCCCGGGCCGCCCTGCGCTGCGCCGCGGCCGAGCGGAGCACGCCCGCCGCGGAGATGGCGAAGCCGACGCCCATGAGCATGCACACCGCCCACGCGTACGGCGGGAACGGATCGACGTCGAGGAACAGCGGTGCCATCGTCGCCAGCGTGGCCAGGGCCCCGGCGATGAACACGATGCCGCCGGCCTTGACCAGCCCGTCGCCGGGCCGCGCTTCGTCGCTATGAGGAGTAACAGTCACCCCACCAGGGTAGTTCCCTGGCCGAAGGCAGCCGACGGTGAAGGACCGGGGAACGTCTTGTCACCCGGCCCCCGACCATTAGCCTTGAGGTGGCGGGTCACTCATGGCCCGCTGCGCTGTTGTCCGGAGCCGTTCCGCGGCCTCCGGACCCCGACGAGCACAAGGACAGAGGACGGACGTGCCTACCGGCAAGGTCAAGTGGTTCAACAGTGAGAAGGGCTTCGGCTTTCTCTCCCGCGACGACGGCGGAGACGTCTTCGTCCACTCGTCGGTGCTCCCTGCCGGGGTCGATGCCCTCAAGCCCGGCCAGCGCGTCGAATTCGGTGTCGTCGCGGGACAGCGCGGTGACCAGGCACTTTCGGTGACGGTACTGGACCCGGCGCCGTCCGTCGCGGCGGCGCAGCGCCGCAAGCCCGACGAGCTCGCCTCGATCGTGCAGGACCTCACGACCCTGCTGGAGAACATCACCCCGATGCTGGAGCGCGGCCGCTACCCCGACAAGGTGCACGGCACGAAGATCGCCGGACTGCTGCGCGCGGTCGCCGACCAGCTGGACGTCTGATCCCCGTACGCACACCTGCGCCCCGCCCCTCGGGAGAGCGGCGGGGCGCGGTCGTACGCAGGGGCCCCTACGGGAAGGTCAGGGCATCGGGCGCGATGGCCGGTACGAGTCCCTCCGCGGCCGCCCGGGTCAGCAGCCCGCGCACCGCCGCGTAGCCCGAATCGCCGAGGTCGGCGGTGAACTCGTTGACGTACAGCCCGATGTGCTGGTCGGCGACGGCCGGGTCCAGCTCCTGCGCGTGCGCGCGCACGTACGGGCGTGAGGCCTCCGGGTCGCCCCAGGCCATCCGGACCGACGCACGGGCCGACTCGGCCAGCTCGCGCAGCCGCCGCGCACCCAGCGTGCGCTTCGCGATGATCGCGCCGAGCGGGATCGGCAGACCGGTCGTGGACTCCCAGTGCTCGCCCATGTCGGCCAGACAGTGCAGCCCGTAGTCCTGATAGGTGAACCGGGCCTCGTGGATGACCAGTCCGGCGTCCACCCGGCCGTCGCGCACCGCCGGCATGATCTCGTGGAACGGCAGCACGACCACCTTGCCGACGCCCTCGGGCAGGACGTCCGCCGCCCACAGCCGGAACAGCAGGTAGGCGGTGGAGCGTTCGCTCGGCACCGCGACCGTCTTCCCCGCCAGGTCCAGGCCCGGCTCCCGGGACAGGACCAACGGGCCGCAGCCGCGCCCGAGCGCACCGCCGCACGGCAGCAGCGCGTACTCCTCCAGC
Source organism: Streptomyces sp. NPDC029164 (assembly GCF_055563995.1). Classification (NCBI taxonomy): domain Bacteria; kingdom Bacillati; phylum Actinomycetota; class Actinomycetes; order Kitasatosporales; family Streptomycetaceae; genus Streptomyces; species Streptomyces sp. NPDC029164. The sequence goes on from NZ_JBVHWW010000020.1 coordinate 145,728, forward strand.
ACCCAGGGCAGCACGGCGTACGACACCTTCAGCACGTCCAGCTCGCCGCGCTCGGCCATGCCGTTGGTGAGGTCGATGTCCGCGAAGGTGACGTCGAGGGCGGGCGCGCCCGGGACCCGGCCGTGCGCCCAGGCGTCGAAGACGAACGTGTCGTTCGGGCAGGGCGAGTAGGCGATCTTCAGCGGTTCACCGGTGCTCATGGCGTTCTCCCCAGTTCGCGAGTACGGGACCCAGTACGCGGAAGCCGGCGGTCAGCGCTTCGAGCGCGTCCCCGATCCGCCAGGCGGCACGGTCGCGCGGGCCCACGGCGTTGGACACGGCGCGGATCTCCAGTACGGGCAGCCCGTGCGCGGCCGCCGCCTCCGCGACCCCGAAACCCTCCATCGCCTCGGCCCCGGCCATCGGGTGCCGGGCGGCGAGCTCGGCGGCCCGGGCGGCGGTCCCGGTGACGGTGGAGACGGTCAGCACGGGCGCGAGCAGCGCCCCGGTCGCCTCGGCGGCGCGCGCGGCGAGCTCGGTGGGCGGCAGGTGCACGCTGTGCCCGAAGCCCAGCGCGCTCACGTCGACAAAACCCTCCGGGGTCTCGGCGCCCAGGTCGGCGGCGACGATCGCGTCCGCGACCACCAGGGAGCCGAGCGGGGCGGCGGGCTCGAACCCGCCGCCGATGCCGGCGGAGACGACGAGCTCGTAGTCGGCGAGGGCCAGGGCGGTGGCGGCAGCTGCGGCGGCCGCCGCCGGCCCGACGCCCCCGACGAGCACGTCGAAGGCGATGCCCGGAAGGTCCCGGCGGGTGATGAGGTACCCGCCAGGCAGGGTGCGCGGCTCAGGACCGGGAGAGTCCGGATGAGGGGTCAGACCGGTGGCGACGGAGTCGGCCTCCGCCACCACCGCGGTCACGACGAGCGCGCGCACCGGTGCCGCCCGGTTACTTGAGCTTGAGGTTGAAGGACCAGACGGCCAGCGGCTTGCCGTCCTCGCCGATCTGCAGGAACGCCAGCTTCTTCGAGGCGGGGGCCTCGCCCTGGCCGCCGGTCGCGAAGACGTCGGCGCCCGGGAAGCTGCGGTACGTGTTCGAGGAGGGCTCGGTGATCGGCTGGCCGTCGAGCACCGCCGACCAGCGCTTGCCGTCCTCGACGACCTCCGGCTCGACCCCGAGGCGCAGGGTCTCGCCGCGGGCGTACTCGATGGTCTTGGGGTCCTTGAGGTTGGTCAGGCACTCCTGGACCTCGTCCATGGAGAGCGGCTCCTTGCCGCCGTGGCAGGAGGCTTCGGTGGACACCGACGAGGTGCCGACCGTCACGGTCGCCAGCGGTGTCGGCTTTTCCTCCCCGCAGGCGGAGAGGAGGAGGAGGCCGGCGGACACGGCTCCGAGGGCCGCGACGCTGCGGCGGGCCCTACCCGAGAAAAGCGGTGCGGTCATGAGCCGAAGGCTATCGGGCCCCTGGGCTGCGCCGCTGCATGGGGTACCCGTGGCCTGCGGCGCGGCGCATTGTCCGGCCGCGGCGCCGTTGCCGGGGGCGCTGCCCCCGGACCCCCGCGCCTCAAACGCCGGCGGGGCTGCATTTTGTGTCAGGCGACCCGCGGCCGGGAGGCGCTGTGGTGGCGGGGCGCCGCGGCGACACCGCGGAGGGCCGTCGTCGTGCCGAGGGCGACGATCGCCGCGGCGACGGACATGCCGAGTACGCCGTTCAGCGGCAGGGCGATGCCGATCGCGCCGCCCAGCACCCACGCCACTTGGAGCAGCGTCTCCGAACGGGCGAACGCCGACGTGCGCACCGCCTCCGGCACGTCCCGCTGGATCATCGCGTCCAGCGAGAGCTTCGCCAGCGCCTGGCAGAAGCCCGCCGTCGCGCCCAGCACGGCCATGAACAGCCCGCTGAAGAAGATCGCCGCCAGCACCGCGACGCCGAGCGTCAGGCACAGGACCGACGCGATGATGGCCTCCGGCGCGCGGGCCCGCAGCCACGCGCCGACCGCCGTGCCGCAGGCGTTGCCCACGCCCGCCGAGACGCCCACGATGCCCAGCGACACCGCCGCGCTCTGCCCCGCCAGCGGATGCTCGCGCAGCAGGAACGCCAGGAAGAAGATCAGGAACCCGGACAGCGCGCGCATCGAGGCGTTCGCCAGCAGCCCGCACAGCACCGAGCGGCTGACCGTCCGCAGCCCCGGCCGTTTCGAGTGCGCCTCGTGCGTGGACAGCCGCGCCCGGCGCTCGCCCTTCGCCTCGTCCACCCGGTGGGGCAGCGTGAACGCCGCGAACGCCCCCCACACGAAGACGGCGCAGGCCCCGTACAGCGGCCACTGCGGCCCGATCGTGTTCAGTCCGGCGCCCACCGGCGCCGCCACGCCCGTGGCCAGCAGCCCGGCCAGGGTGACCCGCGAGTTCGCCTTGACGAGTGAGAATTTCGGCGGCAGCAGTCTCGGCACCACGGCGCTGCGCACGACCCCGTACGACTTGGACGCGACCAGCACGCCCAGTGCCGCCGGATACAGCTGGATCCCCCCGGTCTCCACGGCGCCCGACATGATCAGCGCCAACAGCGCCCGGGCCAGCATCGCGGTCGCCATCGACGCCCGGCGGCCGTGCGGCAGCCGGTCCAGGAGCGGCCCGATCACGGGGGCCAGCACGATGAAGGGGGCCATCGTGATCGCCAGGTACAGGGCCACCCGGCCGCGCGCCTCGTCCGTGGGTACGGAGAAGAACACCGTCGAGGCCAGCGCCACCGTGATCATCATGTCGCCGGCGCCGTTGATGGCGTGCAGCTCGATCAGCTTGCCGAGGCCCGATTCGCCCGCCCCGTGCGCGTGCGTGGCGCGCCGGATCCCCCGCGCCGTACCCGTGAACGGAAGGTGCAGGGCACGCCCGACAGCCCGGCCGGCCCGCTTGGCCGGTCCCGAGCCGTCGTCGGACGACCGTGCGGGTGCCACACTCGACATAGTGCCCCACCCGGCCCTCGTGGGCGCCTCCCGGCGCGTCGCGGAGCCGGTGGCTTGTCCGCGAATCGGACCTTGCATGTGTGCCCGAGGCTTGAGAGGAGGTAGCGTGCGTAGCGCGCCACCGGCGGTTGCTCCTGGCCGCGCGCCTCTTCGTGATCCCGCAGAATGGATCGTGTGAGGTGCGCCCGGAGTCCGATCGGGTGCGGACGTCGACGCGGCCCTCTGGTCCGCTCCGCCCGCGCCACGTACGGACAGCACCGACGGGTCGTTGTGGACGACAGTACGGACGGCGCACACGTGAGACGGCGTAGGAGAGAACGAGACCAGTGAGTGCTGCGACGACGCGAAGCCGTACCCCGCGTACCCCCGACCGCCTGTGCGTCGAGGCGGTAGAACTCGCCCGCGCGGCGGCCGAGGAGGCCGCCTTCCCCGGAGTGGTGGGCGCGCACGTCTCCGCCGTGGCGGAGGGCGACCGTGTCGTCACCCACTTCTTCGAGTCCAAGGAACCGGGCTACCGGGGCTGGCGCTGGGCCGTCACCGTGACCCGCGCCTCCCGCGCGAAGAACGTCACGCTCGACGAAACGGTGCTGCTGCCCGGCGACGACGCCCTGCTGGCTCCCGAGTGGGTGCCGTGGAGCGAGCGGCTGCGCCCCGGCGACATGGGCCCCGGTGATCTGCTGCCCACCGATGCCGAGGACCTGCGCCTGGAGCCGGGCTGGTCGGGCGAGGACGCCCCGCCGCCGAACTCGGTGGTCTCCACCGAAATGGCCGAACTGGTCGAGGCCGAGGACGCCGACGTCACCGACCGCGCGGTGGTCCCCGTACGGGGCTCCATCACGTCGGTCGCCGAGGAACTGGGCATGCGCCGGGCGCGCGTGCTGTCGCGGTACGGGCTGCACAGCGCGGCCGACCGCTGGGACGAGGGCTTCGGCGCCAAGACCCCGATGGCGCAGGCCGCGCCCGCGTCCTGTGTCTCCTGCGGCTTCCTCGTCGCGATCGGCGGCTCGCTCGGCCAGGCCTTCGGTGTCTGCGCGAACGAGTTCAGCCCGGCCGACGGCCGCCTGGTGTCGCTGTCCTACGGCTGCGGCGGCCACTCGGAGGCCGCGGTCATGCCGACGCCGCTGCGGCCCGCTCCGCCGGTGCTCGACTCGATGGCCTCGGACGAGTTCACCCTGCGGCCGGTCGCGTCCGAGGACACCGGCTCCGTCCCGGTCTCCGACCTCCCGGCAGCGGACCTCGGCCACTCGTAAGGGCGCACCGCCGCGGGCGGGTCGCCGCGCGGGCCGGCGGCGTACCCTCGCCCCATGGGGGACACGGGCGCGTACACGGACATGGTGGGAATGACCGGCCGGGTGACCGGGACGGTCGGGCCGGGCCTCGTGGGCGAGGTGATCGTACGGATCCGGGGCGGGGCGGAGCACTTCCTCGCCCACCCGGTCCACGGCACCGGCCGGCTGGCCGTCGGCACCGTCGTCACGGTGGTCGAGTACCAGCCGCCGCGCACGGTGTACGTGATGGCGGCCTACGACAACTGACGCGCCCCCCGATCGGCGTGCGACCTGTGCGTATCAAGATGGGTACAAGAACGCGCCCCCGTCTTCACGCCGGGTCGCGGCAGGCGCAGACTCGCCCTCATCGGTGCCGAACGGCACTGGAACAAAGGGGGCGTTGCCGATGGCTATCGGCGTCGTGGCGGGAATCGTTCTCGCCGCAATCGTGGCCGCGATAGGCCTGTTCAAGCTCATGTGGCGGGTGGCCGAGCCCAACGAGGCACTGGTCATCTCCGGTTCCACGCACAAGACCGAGGGCGTCGGTCAGGGCATGGGGTTCCGGATCGTCACCGGGCGCGGAACGCTCGTCCTGCCGGGGGTGCAGGCGGTGCGCAAACTGTCCCTGGACCTCAACGAGACGCAGCTGTCCGTGGACTGCGTCACCCACCAGGGCATCCCGCTCCGCGTCAAGGGCGTGGTCATCTTCAAGGTCGGCGACGACCTGGTGTCGATCGCCAACGCGGCCCGCCGCTTCCTGGACCAGCAGAAGATGATGCCCGAGCGGGTGCACATCGTCTTCGCCGGCCATCTGCGTTCCATCGTGGGCGGGTTGACGGTCGAGGACATGATCCGGGACCGCGAGAAGCTGACGGGCCAGACCCGGATGGCCTGCGGCACCGAGATGGAGAAGCTCGGCCTGATCGTCGACTCGCTCCAGATCCACGAGATCGAGGACCCGACCGGCTACATCAAGAACCTGGCGATGCCGCACGCGGCCGCCGTGCAGCGGGACGCGCGGATCGCCCAGGCCGAGGCGAACCGGCTGGCCACGGAGGCCGAGCAGGCCGCCTTCGCCCGGATGGCCGAGGCGACGCGCGACAGCGAGATCCTGCAGGCCGGCTACCAGGCCGAACGCGACAAGGCGGCGGCGACGGCCCGTCAGGCGGGCCCGCTGTCCGAGGCGGCCGCACGGCAGGAGGTCGTCGTCCAGGAGACCCGCGTCGCGGAGCTGGAGGCGCACCGGCGCGAGCAGCAGCTGCAGGCGGACGTACGCAAGCCCGCGGACGCGGCGGCGTACGAGACGCGGACCCGGGCGGAGGCCGAGCGCGACGCGCGGATCTCGGCGGCGCAGGCGAAGGCGCAGGAGACGGAGCTCGCGGCGGCCGCGGAGGCCACGCGGGTGACGACGGCGGCGACCGCGGACGCGACGGCCACGGAGGCGCGCGGTCTGGCGTCGGCGAAGGCGACGCGGGCGACGGGTGAGGCCGAGGCGGCGGCGACGCAGGCGCGGGGCCTCGCGGAGGCCGAGTCGGCGAAGGCGCGCGGTCTGGCCGAAGCGGAAGCGATCAAGGCGCGGGCCGCCGCGCTGGCGGAGAACCAGGAGGCGGTCGTCGCGCAGCAGCTGGCCGAGAACTGGCCGGCGATCGTGGAGGCGGGCGCGGGCGCCTTCGGGAACGTGGAGCACATGGTCCTGCTGAACGGGGCCGAGGGCATGTCGGAGATGTTCGCCAAGGCCCTGACGATGGGCGGCACGGGCCTGGGCGTGGCCCGCCAACTCCTGGCCTCGATGGGCCAGGCCCCCGCGGGCGGCTCGGCCGGTGGCTCCGCCGGTCCCGCGGTAAACGGCCGCGTTCCCATCCGGGAGGAGTAACCCCGCGCATGGTCGGGTGCGGCGCCGTTCGCGGGGGCGCCGCCCCCGCACCCCCGCGCCTCAAACGCCGGCGAGGCTTCAATCGCGGCGGCGGCGCAGGAGGCGTTTGGCGGCGAAGACGACCGCCAGGCCGACCGCCAGGACCACGGCTCCCTTGCCGAAGCTCCCCGTCGGCTCCGGAGACTGCGCGGCCTCGGACGGGGAGCCCGGCTTCGGCGCGGCCGAGGTGCCCGTGGACGGGGCCGCGCCCGCCGGGACGGCGATGACGCGGCTGCCCTCCCCCTCCGCGCCGAACATCAGCGTCGAGCCGTCCGGCGCGTACGTCACCGACTCCGCCTGCCCCTGCCACGGCGCGTCCACCCGCTCGCCCTCGCCCTCCGGCCTGCCGTCCTTCCACGGGTACGTGCGCGCCCAGAAGTAGCCCCGCAGGGTCAGCCGGTTCCCGTCGGGGGAGAACGCCCCGTCCGTCACCCACGGCACGTCGGCGACCCGCCGGAACACGTTCGACCCGTCCGCCGAAAGCTCCGCGGGACCCTCGTACAGTCCGCCCTTGCTCTCGTCCTTGCTCGCGATGTAGACCCGCCCCGTCACCGGATGCACCATCAGCGCCTCCGCGTTGCGCGCCCCGTCGGCGTACCGCACCGTGAACTGCGTGGCCTTGACCGTGACGTCACCCAGTTGCTTCGGCTCCGGGAAGCGGTAGATCCACACGTGGTCCCAGGTGCCGTTGCGGTTGTCGCCGATGTCGCCGACGTAGAGCTGCCCGTCCGGCCCCAGCGAGATCGCCTCGACGTCCCGCGGCTTGCCGATCCCGGTCAGGGTCACGCGGGCCACCGTCCGGCCCGTGGCGGAGTCCACCGCGTAGAGGTACGGGCCGTCGTCGCTGTCGTTGTGCGTCCAGTACACGCCCGGGTGGATCCGGCTGGCCGCGAGCCCGCTGGACTCCTTGATCCGCGGATCGGAGATGGTGAACGAGGAGGATCCGGGGGCTTCCGCCGCGAAGGCCGCGCCGGGCAGCACGGCGAGGGCGGCGGCGAGGGCCGCGGAGGCGACGGCGGTGGCAACGGCGGTGCCGGCGGCGGCGGACGGCAGAGGCATGCGCATGGCCCCAGCCTGCCAGTACGTGCCCCGTGTCCGGCGTCACAGAGGTTTCTGTCGCGCGATCCGCGATGATGACCGGATGCGTTTCATGTTCGTCGGCGACTCCATGACCATCGGACGCGCCGGCGATTTCACCTGGCGCTACCGCATGTGGCAGCACCTCGACTCGACCCTCGGCGGCCCCTACCGGATCGTCGGCCCGCGCAGTGAGCTGTACGAGGGCTCCGACGCGTACGCCGACCCGGAGTTCCCCGCGCACGCCCGCCGCCACCTGGCCGGCTGGGGCGAGGGCTGGCAGCACATGGCCCCCCTCATCGGTCCCGCCGCCGGCGCCGCCCGGGCCGATGTCCTGCTCGTCTCCCTCGGCCTGATCGACCTCGGCTTCTACACCGACGCCGAGCAGACCGCCGCCAACGTCCGCCGCTTCATAGCCGGGGCCCGCGCCGCCCGCCCCGGCGTCCGCATGGTGCTGCTGCCCGTCATCCCGAACAGCCGGGCCGAGGAGGACGCGCCGTTCGCGGCCGAGGTCGCCCGTTTCAACGAGCTCCTCGCGAAGGCGGTGGCCGATCTGACGACCGCCGCCTCGCCGGTCCTGCTGGCCGCGCGCCCGCAGGCGTACGACATCCGCCACGACACCTACGACGGCACCCATCCCAACGCCTCCGGCGAGCACCGGCTGGCGGGGGAGTTCGCGGCCGTCCTGCACCAGGCGTGGGGGGTCGGCGGCCCGTACGGGGCCGACCGGGTGCGGAACGACACGCTGTAACACCCCTTTCACGAGAGGGTCTTGCTTCGAGCGCACTCCAAGCAGTTGGCTAGTGCCCCATGAAGTACACACAGCTCGGACGTACCGGCCTCAAGGTCAGCCGACTTGTACTCGGCACCATGAACTTCGGCCCCCAGACCAGTGAGCCCGAAAGCCACTCGATCATGGACTCCGCCCTCGACGCGGGGATCAACTTCTTCGACACCGCCAACGTCTACGGCTGGGGCGAGAACAAGGGCCGCACCGAGGAGATCCTCGGCACCTGGTTCGCCCAGGGCGGCCGGCGCCGCGAGAAGACGGTGCTCGCCACCAAGGTCTACGGCAGCATGGCGCCCGAGGGCGAGACCTGGCCCAACTACGACCGTCTGTCGGCGCTGAACATCCGGCGGGCCGTCGACGCCAGCCTCAAGCGGCTCCAGACGGACTACATCGACGTCTATCAGTTCCACCACGTGGACCGGCGGACCCCCTTCGAGGAGATCTGGCAGGCCGTCGAGGTCCTGATCCAGCAGGGCAAGATCCTCTACGCGGGCTCCTCGAACTTCCCCGGCTGGAAGATCGCCCAGGCCAACGAGGCCGCGGCGCGCATCGGACGGCTCGGGCTGGTCAGCGAGCAGTGCCTCTACAACCTCGCCGAGCGGCGCGCCGAGATGGAGGTCATCCCGGCGGCCGAGGCGTACGGGCTCGGGGTCATCCCCTGGTCCCCGCTCCACGGCGGACTGCTGGGCGGGGTCATCAAGAAGGAGGTGCAGGGCGGCCGCCGCGCCTCCGGCCGGTCGGCGGACGCGCTCGCCAACAGCTCCGTACGCGCGCAGGTGCAGGCGTACGAGGACCTGCTGGACAAGCACGGCCTGGAGCCGGGCGAGGTCGGGCTGGCATGGCTGCTGACGCGTCCCGGGGTCACCGGGCCGATCGTCGGGCCGCGCACGCAGGAGCAGCTCGACTCGGCGCTGCGGGCGGTGGAGCTGGAGCTCCCGGACGAGGTCCTGGCGGGCCTGGACGAGATCTTCCCCGGCCCCGGAGCGTCGCCGGAGGCCTTTGCCTGGTAGCTACTGCCCTACGGCAGCCGCCACGGCCACGACGACGAACATCAGTACGAGCACACCGGCCATCACGCGGTTTCTGGTCTTGGGATCCACCCGTCGAGCCTAACGCGGGCCGCGGGTGATCCCGTACGCGGTACGGCTCAACCGCGCAGGAGCCAGGACCCGACCGTCTCGTAGCGGGGCTGCTCACCCGGAACGCCGCTGACGGGGAGGTTGCTGCGGACGAGGCTGAGCGTGTCGACCTGCCAGGGTGTGCCCTCGAAGTCCGCGAGGGCGTCCAGGTACGGGCCCAGGGGCGTGGCGGCGCCTTGGCTCTGGCCGTGTCTGTGGCTGCGGGCCAGGGTGAGGTGCGGGGTGTACCGGCGGTGCTGCTCCATCGGCACCCCGGCCCGCCGGGCGGCGGCGTCGGCCCGCTCCGCGAGCATCCGCAGGGCGGGCAGCTCCCCGGCCGCGCCGACCCACAGCGCACGGTCCCCGAAGTGCCCGCAGCCGTGCAGGCGCAGCGGGAAGGGGGCGGTGCGGTGGGCCGCGCGGTCGAGGCGGGCGTGGAGGTCGGGGAGCACGTCGTCGCGCACCTCGCCCATGAAGGCGAGCGTGAAGTGCCACCCCGCTCGCGCGGTCCACGTCAGCCGGTCGTCGCGGACTCCGTCCACGGCGGCGGCGAGCTCACTGACTGCCCCTGCGGGCGGCAGGACGGCTGCGAACAGTCTCATGCGCCGAGCGTACGGCTGCAGCACCGCTGCCGGGGGCCGGCCCCCGGACCCCCGGTCTCAAACGCCGGACGGGCTGAAAGATCGCCTCCGGGCAAATCCAGCCCCGCCGGCGTTTGAGGCGCGGGGTCCGGGGCGGAGCCCCGATCTCTGAGCCCCGGCAGGGTCAGGCGACCGTCACCAGTTCGCGGCGGCGCGAGACGGCCGGGACGAAGGTCACGCCACGGCGGCTGACCTGGACGCGGAGGTTTCCGACGCGGGCCAGGACCACCGCGATCGCGACGGACGCGGCCAGCGAGATCACACCGCCCGCCGCCATGCCGATCCGCGCGCCGTACGTGTCCGTGATCCAGCCCAGCAGCGGAGCGCCCAGCGGGGTGCCGCCGGTGAAGACCATCATGAACAGGGCCATGACCCGCCCCCGCATCTCGGGGTCGGTCGCCATCTGCACGCTGGAGTTCGCCGTGACGTTGACCGTCAGGCCGAAGACCCCGATCGGCACGAGCAGCGCCGCGAACAGCCAGAAGCCGGGCGCGAAGGACGTCACGAGGAGCAGGACCGAGAACAGCACGGCCGCGGCCACCAGCAGCCGCAGGCGGGAGTGGCCGCGCCGGGCCGCGAGCAGGGCGCCCGCCAGGGAGCCGGCCGCGATCAGGGTGTTGAAGAGCCCGTAGGTGCCCGCGTCCCCGTGGAAGACGTCGCTGACGAACGCCGACAGCCAGATCGGGAAGTTGAACCCGAAGGTGCCGATGAAGCCGACGAGCACGATCGGCCAGATCAGCTCGGGCCGGCCGGCGACGTAGTGCAGGCCTTCGCGCAGCTGTCCCTTGGCGCGGGGGCGGGGTTCGACCGGGTGCAGTTCCTTCGTCCGCATCATCAGCAGGCCGGCGATGGGCGCGGCGAACGACAGGCCGTTCAGCAGGAAGGCCCAGCCGGAGCCGACGGCGGTGATCAGCACACCGGCGATCGCCGGGCCGACCAGCCGCGCGGACTGGAAGTTGGCCGAGTTCAGGCTGACGGCGTTGGCGACCTGGTCCTTGCCGACCATCTCGGGTACGAACGTCTGCCGCGCCGGGTTGTCGACGACGGTGACGAGGCCGAGTACGAAGGCCGCGAGGTAGACGTGCCAGACCTGGACGTGTCCCGCCAGGGTGAGGACGGCGAGTGCGATGCCGGTCAGGCCCATCGCGCTCTGGGTGGCGAGGAGCAGGGGTCGCTTGGGCAGGCGGTCGGCGAGGACGCCTCCGTAGAGGCCGAACATCAGCATCGGCAGGAACTGCAGGGCGATGGTGATGCCGACGGCGGAGGCGGAGCCGGTCAGGGAGAGGACCAGCCAGTCCTGGGCGATGCGCTGCATCCAGGTGCCCGTGTTCGAGACGACCTGTCCGGTCGCGAAGAGCCGGTAGTTCCGGATCCTCAGCGAGCTGAACATCGAGTTCTTGCCCGCGGGGCCCGCAGGGGCCTTGGTAGGGGTGGATATGTGGCCGGGTGCGGAGTCTGCTCCGGTTCCCGTACTCAAAAGCGTTCGCCTCCTGGCGTCGTTCCTACAGGTGCGCGAGCTTCTCCAGGACGGGTGCGGCCTCGCGCAGCTTGGCCCATTCGTCCTCGGTCAGCTCGGCCGCGAGCCCGGCCAGGAAGGCGTTGCGCTTGCGGCGGCTCTCTTCGAGCATCGCTTCGGCCTCCTCCGTCTGGCGGACCACCTTTTGGCGGCGGTCGTCGGGGTGCGGTTCCAGCGTGACCAGTCCCTTGGCTTCCAGCAACGCGACGATGCGCGTCATCGACGGCGGCTGGACGTGCTCCCGCCGCGCCAGCTCGCCGGGTGTGGCCTGGCCACAGCGGGCGAGGGTGCCGAGCACCGACATCTCGGTGGGGCTCAGCGACTCGTCGACGCGCTGGTGCTTCAGGCGCCGCCCCAGCCGCATGACGGCGGAGCGGAGATCGTTCACGGCGGCAGCATCGTCGCCATGGGAGAGGTCAGGCATGTATTTAGAGTAACTCATTACTCTCTCTAAAGAAAACCACTTTTTGCGGTCATGCACGGGGTCACTCGTACGGGTGAGCCGGCGGCCGAAAGTGACACGCGTCCACACCCTCTGCCCCGACTCTTTCGACATGGGGACACATGTGCTGAGCATGCGCATAGACGGGGAGCTCCTCGACAGGCTCCGGATTCACGCCGCCAAACGCGGAATGAGCGTCCAGGACTATGTGGTCCGGACGCTCATCCGCGATGACTTCGACGAACGCTTCAAGGCCGCCGTCGACGAGACAGAGAAGTTCTACGGGCTGACGTGAGCCCGGGCGGGGCCTACGTGAGGCCGAGGGCCGGCATCGCGTAGTAGAAGACGAACACCGCCGCCACGACGTACATGGCCACCGGGACCTCGCGGCCCCGGCCGGTCGCCGCGCGCAGGGCGCAGAAGCTGATGAAGCCGATGCCGATGCCGTTGGTGATCGAGTAGGTGAAGGGCATCATCACCATGGCCAGGAACGCCGGCACGGCGATGGTGAAGTCGCTCCAGTCGATGTCCTTGATCGAGCCCGCCAGGATCAGGAAGCCGACCGCCACCAGGGCGGGGGTGGCGGCCTGGGACGGGACCATCGTGGCGAGCGGGGTGAGGAACAGCGCCACGGCGAAGAGGGCGCCCGTCACGACGTTCGCCAGACCCGTACGGGCTCCCTCGCCGACCCCGGCCGTCGACTCCACGAAGCAGGTGGTGGCCGAGGAGGAGGTGGCGCCGCCCGAGGCGACGGCCAGGCCGTCGATCAGCAGGACCTTGTTGATGCCGGGGAACTCGCCGGTCTCCTTGTCGATCAGCTTGGCCTCGTCGCCGACGCCCAGGATCGTGCCCATGGCGTCGAAGAAGCAGGACAGCAGCACGGTGAAGACGAAGAGGATGCCGGTCAGCATCCCGACCTTCCCGAAGCCGCCGAACAGGCTGACCTGGCCGACCAGCCCGAAGTCGGGCGCGGCCACCGGGTTGCCCGGCCACTCGGGCACGGTGAGGCCCCAGCCCGTGTCGGGGACCTTGGCGATCAGCTGGACGACGACCGCGACGAGGGTCATGGCCACGATGGAGATCAGGATCGCGCCCGGCGTCTTGCGGATCAGCAGGGCGAGGGTGAACAGCACGCCGATCGCGAAGATCAGGACCGGCCAGCCGTCCAGGTGACCGGTGCCGCCGAGCTGGAGCGGGACCGTGGTGTGGGCGGCGTCCGGGATGCGGGAGACGAAGCCCGAGTCGACCAGGCCGATCAGCATGATGAACAGGCCGATGCCGATGGCGATGCCCTTGCGCAGGCCCAGCGGTACGGCGTTCATGACCCGCTCGCGCAGACCGGTGGCGACCAGCAGCATCACCACGAAGCCGGCGAGCACCACCATGCCCATGGCGTCGGGCCAGCTCATGCGCGGGGCGAGCTGGAGGGCGACGACCGTGTTCACGCCGAGGCCGGCGGCGAGCGCGATCGGGACGTTGCCGATGACACCCATGAGGAGGGTGGTGAAGGCCGCCGTCAGGGCGGTGGCCGTCACGAGCTGACCGTTGTCGAGCTGGTGCCCGTACATGTCCTTCGCGCTACCCAGGATGATCGGGTTGAGCACGATGATGTACGCCATCGCGAAGAAGGTGGCGAAGCCGCCGCGGACCTCGCGGGCGACGGTCGAACCGCGCTCGGAGATCTTGAAGTAGCGGTCGATTCCTCCGGAAGGTCCCTGGAGGGAAGGGTCCGGGGCCGTGGCCGTGGGGGTGCTCATACGGTCCTCATTGGGTGGTTCATACGAAGAAAATGGGCCACGCCCAAACCGTTTCAGTATGAACGCATGAACGAAGGGGCGTCCATCTCCGCGCGTAGACCGCGGATCCGCGTGCCTAGACTTGCCGCATGGCGAAATGGACTGCGAAGCATGAGGCGCCCGAGCCCCTTGAGGGCCCCGTCGTCGCGACCGTCACAGGCGGCACGATCCTGTGGTTCGCCCTCTTCCTCGTCCAGCTCCCCTTCTACGGGTGGTTCGCCGACCGCGGCCAGCTGTGGTGGGTCTGGACCTGCGCGGCCGGCGGCTTCCTCGGCCTGATCGGCATCTGGTACGTCCGCGGCCGGGACGCTGCGCTCAAGCGTCACGCGGCGGAACAGTCGGCCCCACCCGAGCCGAACCCGGGCCCGCACCCCTAGCCCGCCCCCTCCCGGGGCTCCGCCCCGCACCCCGCGCCGCCGCCGCCGGCGAGGCTGAATTTGGTGCGGCGAGGCCGAAGGGTGCGGCTCAAAGATCGGGGCTCCGCCCCGGACCCCGCTCCTCAAACGCCGGCGGGGCTGGATTGTGCGGCCGAGGCTGAATTTGGTGCGGCGAGCTGGATGGTGCCGAGGGGCCGCAGGGTCTGGGGTAGCAGCCGGGCCGGTTGGGTCGGGGTCGGGTGTGTGTCGGGGTGATCCCCGCAGGGCGCCGAACACAACAAGGCTCCGCTCTCCGACCTCTCGCCACGTTCGGCGCCCGAGGAGACACCCCGGCGCGCGCCCGACCCCGGCACAACCGGCCCCCACCGCAACCCGCCCGAGCGGCGCAGCCACCCGGCCCGACCCCGGCACAACCGGCCCCGGCCCGAGCGGCGCAGCCAACCGGCATCGGACCGCCCCCCTACCAACGGACGATTCGGGTCATCCCGAGGTCGGATCTTCCCGCCGCTCGGCGGGTGAAGCGTTCGAACCCCGCTTAACGTCGAAGACATGACGCAGCGGGCGAAGATCGATCAGGACGGGCCGGAGCGAGCCGGCGCCGCCATCGACGCGGGGGCGGAGCTCGATCCGGTTCACCCCGTGCGGCCACCCGCGCCCCGGTTCAGGCCCGGCGGCCTGACGACCGCCGAGGTCGCCGAGCGCGTCGCGCGCGGCGATGTCAACGACGTCCCCGTCCGCAGCAGCCGCTCCACCACCGAGATCGTCCGCGCCAACGTCTTCACCCGCTTCAACGCGATCATCGGCGTGCTCTGGGTGATCATGCTCTTCGTCGCGCCGATCCAGGACAGCCTCTTCGGCTTCGTGATCATCGCGAACACCGGCATCGGCATCATCCAGGAACTGCGCGCCAAGAAGACCCTCGACGGCCTCGCCGTCATCGGCGAGGCGAAACCGAGCGTGCGCCGCGACGGCCGGACCGCGGAGATCTCCACCTCCGAGATCGTCCTCGGCGACGTCATCGAGCTCGGCCCCGGCGACAAGGTCGTCGTCGACGGGGCCGTCGGCGAGGCCGAGGGGCTGGAGATCGACGAGTCCCTCCTCACCGGCGAGGCCGACCCCGTCCTCAAGAAGTCCGGCGACCCGGTCATGTCCGGCTCGTTCGTCGTCGCCGGCGGCGGCGCGTTCACCGCCACCAAGGTCGGCCGCGAGGCCTACGCCGCCCAGCTCGCCGAAGAGGCCTCCCGCTTCACGCTCGTCCACTCCGAGCTGCGCTCCGGCATCTCCACGATCCTCAAGTACGTCACCTGGATGATGATCCCGACCTCCATCGGCCTGATCATCAGCCAGCTGATCGTCAAGGAGAACAACTTCAAGGACTCCATCGCCCGGACCGTCGGCGGCATCGTCCCGATGATCCCCGAAGGACTCGTCCTCCTCACCTCCGTGGCCTTCGCCATCGGCGTGATCCGGCTCGGCCGCAAGCAGTGCCTCGTACAGGAGCTGCCCGCCATCGAGGGCCTCGCCCGGGTCGACGTGGTCTGCCTCGACAAGACCGGCACCCTCACCGAGGGCGGCATGGACGTCACCGAGCTGCGCCCGCTCGGCGGCGCGGAGGCGGCGTACGTCAAGAAGGTGCTCGGCGCGCTCGGCGAGTCCGACCCGCGGCCCAACGCCAGCCTCCAGGCGATCATCGACGCCTACCCTGACAGCGCGGAGTGGCGCTGCACCGAGTCCCTGCCCTTCTCCTCCGCCCGCAAGTACAGCGGCGCCAGTTTCAGCGAGGGCGACGGCGAGAACAACACCTGGCTGCTCGGCGCCCCCGACGTCCTGCTTCCCGCAGGGGACCCGGCCCTCGACGAGATCAACGAGCTCAACGAGCAGGGCCTACGGGTCCTGCTGCTGGCGCGCTCCGGCCGCGAGCTCGACGACGAGGACGTCGCCACGGGGGTCAGGCCGACCGCCCTGGTCGTCCTGGAGCAGCGGCTGCGGCCCGACGCGGCCGACACCCTGCGTTACTTCGACGACCAGAACGTCAAGGCGAAGGTCATCTCCGGCGACAACGCGGTCTCCGTCGGTGCGGTCGCCGGCAAGCTGGGGCTGCCGGGCGCGGAGAACACCGTGGACGCCCGCAAGCTCCCGAGCGAACGGGCCGACATGGCGCGGGTCCTCGACGAGAACTCCGTCTTCGGGCGCGTGAGCCCGCAGCAGAAGCGGGACATGGTCGGAGCCCTCCAGTCCAAGGGCCACACCGTCGCCATGACGGGCGACGGCGTCAACGACGTGCTCGCCCTCAAGGACGCGGACATCGGCGTCGCGATGGGCTCGGGCTCGGAGGCCACCCGCGCCGTCGCGCAGATCGTCCTCCTCAACAACAGCTTCGCGACCCTCCCCTCGGTGGTCGCCGAAGGCCGCCGCGTCATCGGCAACATCACCCGGGTCGCGACCCTCTTCCTCACCAAGACGGTCTACTCGGTCCTCCTCGCGATCCTGGTGGTCTGCTCGCAGGTCGAGTACCCCTTCCTGCCCCGCCACCTGACGCTGCTGTCCACGCTCACCATCGGCATCCCGGCCTTCTTCCTGGCCCTGGCCCCGAACAAGGAGCGCGCGAAGCCGCACTTCGTGAAACGGGTGATGCGCTACGCGATCCCCGGCGGCGTGATCGCGGCGACGGCCACCTTCATCAGCTACCTGATCGCCCGCCACCACTACACCGGCCCGGGCGCCCTGGAGGCCGAGAGCAGCGCGGCGACGCTCACGCTCTTCCTGACCTCGATGTGGGTCCTGGTGATCATCGCCCGCCCGTACACGTGGTGGCGGGTGGCCCTGGTCGGCGCGATGGGCGCGGCCTTCCTGATCGTCCTCGTGGTGCCGTGGCTCCAGGACTTCTTCCAGCTCAAGCTGGAGGGCACGACGATGCCCTGGGTCGCGGTGGTGGCGGGCGGGGGCGCCGCGCACCCCCTCGAGGTTCCCCTCCCCTTGGTTCCCCCCACACCTCCCGCCCCAGGAGGAGGAGGAGACGGGATCCACGAGGGCCCCTAAGCCGAGA
>NZ_JBVHWW010000021.1:0-144049 GCF_055563995.1 Streptomyces sp. NPDC029164
TGCGGCGGATGACGGCGTTGGACACGGATGGAACCTTCCGACGGGGACAAAGAACGGTCGCGGCATGCCCAGGGCATGCGTGAGCCACTCACGCGGTGGAGAGGGGTTCGTCCGCGGCGGGTGAAACACCCGTGCCGCCCGGCGACTCATCCAGTTCTACCGACGACGTGGCGCCCTGGCAAAGACCCCGCCTACTAGCCCACCTCGCAGCCGGGGCCGAGCGGCCACCCGCTGTCGCGATCAACGTCCGCGCAGGTGGGGGCGGGGGTGAGGAGGCCGGCGGGGGTGCTTCGCGGTCCACTACCGTCGTTCGTATGTGACCTGGGTCCTGTGGGGCGCCTCACCGCCCAGCGCCCCGAATGTCACCCTCCGGCACCGTTCGTACCCCTTTCGAGGGCAGGTGCGCGGCCTGTGACGGGCCCGAATCGAAGGAGACGGGCGCGTCGAAAGCGGCTTTCCGAGTCGCACGCCGCAGCGCCTTCAGCAGCGTGGACCCCAGCGTCAGCGTCAGGACGACCGTCAGCGCCGCCCGGCCCAGGTCCCAGCCCACCGAGGTCGCCAGACAGTACGCGACGAACCGCGCCAGATTCGCGGGGACAGGATCGCCCGGGTGGAACGAGATGCCCTGGCCCATGCCCTGCAGGAGCACCCAGCCCTGCAGGTTCATGACCGTGCCGTACGCGAACGAGCCCACGAAGCCGTACGCCGCCAGCATCAGCAGCTCCGCCCGGCCGCGTAGCCTCCCCCAAGCTCTCGGCTTCGCTCCGGCAGGGGGGACTCCCATCGGCCCCGGCAGCAGCCCGGCCCCCAGCGAGAACCAGCCCATGGCCAGCATCTGGAACGGCATCCACGGCCCGACCCCGCCCGTCAGCAGCGCGGAGGCGAACATCGTCACCGAGCCCAGCACGAAACCGAAACCGGGACCGAGGACGCGGCCGCTGAGCACCATCAGGAAGAACATCGGCTCCAGCCCCGCCGTACCCGCGCCCAGCGGCCGCAGCGCCGCCCCGACGGCGGCGAGCACACCGAGCATCGCCACCGCCTTGGCGTCCATGCCGTTGTCGGCGATCGTCGCGACGACCACGGCCACCAGGAGGGGGAGGAGCGCGGCGAACAGCCAGGGGGCGTCCTGGGAATGGGCGAGCCCCGACTGCTGGTCGGCGAGGAGCGGCCAGCCGAAGGCCGCGATGCCGATGAGAGTGACGAGGGCCAGGGCGGCGGCGGCCCGGGGACCGATGCGGACGGGGTGGGCGGGGCGGACGGGGCGGGCGGGGCGGTTCACCGGGTGTCCGTCGCGTCGAGGGCCGCGGCGACCTGACTCACCGTGAGCCAGTGGCCCGGGGCCAGGATCTTCGCCACCTGCGGAGCGAAGGCCGGCGAGGACACGACGACCTCGGCGGTCGGGCCGTCCGCGACGACCTCCCCGCCGGCCAGGATCACCACACGGTCGGCCAGCTCGGCGGCGAGCTCCACATCGTGGGTGGCGAGGACGATGGCGTGGCCGTCGGCGGCCAGGCCGCGGAGGATCTCGATCAGACGGGCCTTGGCGGCGTAGTCCAGGCCGCGGGTGGGCTCGTCGAGGAGCAGCAGGGCCGGGCGGCCGGTGAGGACCAGCGCCAGGGCCAGGGCCAGGCGCTGGCCCTCGGACAGATCACGGGGGTGGGTGTCGTCGGGGACGTCCGGGAGCAGCGCCGAGACGAGGGCACGGCAGGTACCGGGGGCCGCGGCCGCGTCGGAGTCGGCGGCGGCGCACTCGGCGGCGACGGTGTCGGCGTAGAGGAGGTCGCGGGGCTCCTGCGGGACGAGGCCGACGCGGCGGACCATCTCGGGCGGGCTCGTGCGGTGGGGGGTGCGGCCGCCGACGGTCACCTCGCCGGTGGTGGGCGCGAGCGTGCCGACGAGGGTGGCGAGGAGGGTGGACTTGCCGGCGCCGTTGCGGCCCATGAGGGCGATGGTCTCACCGGGCGCCACGGTGAGGTTGATGTCGCGGAGCACGTCCGTGCGGGTGCGGCGGACGCCTAGGTCTCGGGTGTGGGCCGGGTCCCCTGCCGGTCCCGCTGCGCTCGGGCTCGGCGTGCCCCGGCGCAGGAGCCGCGCGAGCAGTCCGGCCGCGCCGCCGTTGCCGGGGCTCCGCCCCGCGCCCCGCGCCTCAAACGCCGGCGGGGCTGGGTTGTGCGGCGGGGCTGGATGGTGCGGCGAGGCTGGATGGTGCGGCGAGGTGGGAGCTGAGAGACGGGTACGCAGCGGCGCGGCCAGACGGCGGGCGTTGCGGACTGAGAGGGGGAGGGGGGACCAGCCGGCGAGGCGGCCCAGGGAGACCACCGGGGGGTGGACCGGGGAGACGGCCATGATCTCCGCCGGGGGCCCCAGGACGGGCGCCGCCCCGGGGGACGGCAGGAGCAGCACCTGGTCGGCGTACTGGACCACCCGCTCCAGCCGGTGCTCCGCCATCAGGACGGTGGTGCCGAGGTCGTGGACCAGGCGCTGGAGGACCGCCAGGACCTCCTCCGCCGCCGCCGGGTCCAGCGCGGACGTGGGCTCGTCCAGGACCAGGACCCGAGGGTGCGGGGTCAGGACCGAGCCGATCGCGACCCGCTGCTGCTGGCCGCCGGAGAGCGTGGCGATGGGCCGGTCACGGAGTTCGTTGAGGCCGAGGAGGTCCAGGGTCTCCTCCACCCGGCGGCGCATCACCGCAGGTGGCAGGCCCAGGGACTCCATGCCGTAGGCGAGCTCGTCCTCCACCGTGTCCGTCACGAAGTGGGCCAGCGGGTCCTGCCCGACCGTGCCGACCACGTCCGCCAGCTCCCGCGGCTTGTGCGTGCGCGTGTCACGGCCCGCGACCGTGACCCGGCCCCCGAGCCTGCCGCCCGTGAAATGGGGGACCAGCCCGGACACGGCCCCCAGCAGGGTGGACTTGCCGACCCCCGAGGGGCCGACCAGGAGGGTCAGCTCGCCTTCCGGGATCACCAGGTCGACGCCCTGGAGGGAAGGCCCGGCCGCGCCCTCGTAGGTGACCGACACCTGCTCGAAGCGGATCACAGCGACGCCTCCTTGGGCGGTACGGGTGCCACGAACGCGGGCAGCAGGCCGATCAGGATCGCCGCCGCCGGCCACAGCGGCAGCGCGGGCGTCACCAGCGGGACCACGCCCGGGTGCAGCGCGGCCGGGTCGACGGTGCCCGCGCGGATGAGGAGCGCGGCGACGGCCGCGCCCGAACCGGCCACCAGCCAGGCGCGCGGCCCCCAGCGGTCGGGCCGGTAGCGGGTGCGCACCGACCGGCGTCCGCCGAGGCGCAGGCCCGCGAGGGCCAGGGCGGCGCCGATGCCGAGCACGGGGAGCCCGTACGCGGCGCCCTGCGCGGCGAGCAGCCCGTACGTGCCCGCGCACATGCCGAGGAGACCGCCGAGGGTGAGGACGTTGGTGGTGTGCCGGACGGCCGGCGGGACCTTCGCCGTGCGGCCGTAGCCGCGCGCGTCCATCGACGCGGCGATGGCGACGGAACGCTCCAGGGCGCCCTCCAGGACCGGCAGGCCGATCTGGAGGATCGCCTTCACCCCGCCGGTGGGGCGGCCGCGCAGCCGGCGGGCAGTCCGCAGCCGGACCACGTCGGCGACCATGTTCGGCGCGAAGGTCATGGCGACGACGACGGCGACCCCCGCCTCGTAGAGGGCGGCGGGCAGGGACTTCAGCAGCCGCGCCGGGTTCGCGAGGGCGTTCGCGGCGCCCACGCAGACGAGGAGGGCGGCCAGCTTCGCGCCGTCGTAGAACGCGAAGACCAGCTGCTCGGCGGTGACCTTCCCGCCGAACCGGATGCCCTGCGCCCAGGCGGGCAGCGGGATCTCCGGGAGCGTGAACAGGGTGTGCGCGCCGGGTACGGGCGAGCCGAGCAGCATGGAGAAGAGCAGGCGCAGGCCGATGACGACGAGGCCGAGCTTGAGGAACGCCCCGTAGGAACGCGCCCAGGGCGCGTCCGTGCGGCGGGCCGCCACCACGTAGCCGGCGACGCCGACGATCAGCCCGAGGAGCAGGGGGTTGGTGGTGCGGGAGGCGGCGGTGGCGAGCCCGAGGGCCCAGAGCCACCAGGCCCCGGCGTGCAGGGCGGTGGCCCGGCCGGCGAGCGGGGCCTGCCACTTCTTCTTGTACGTCGACCAGTGCGGGGGATCCTGCGCCGCGGGCTGGCTCCGGCGGGCCGGGGTCACGTCGCCGGGTGCGGCGCCGCTCCTGGGGGGACCCAGCTTTTCAAACGCCGGAGGGGCCGGAAGGTGCGGGGCCGGCCCCGGACGCTCGCCCGTCATCGGGTGCGGCGGCGGGATTGCCAGAGGGCGGCCCCGGCCAGCGCGGCCACGGCCGCGATGCCCGCCAGCAGGCCCGCCGACGGGCCGCCGTCGGCCGGGGCCGGGGCCGGGGCCGGGGCGGCGGGCGCCGCCGGGGTGCTCGCCGCCGGGGCGTCCGCCATCGGTTCGCCGCAGCCCTGCCTCGGGTAGCCCGAGATCGCGCACAGCAGGGCCGCACTGTTGTAGCGCAGCGGCTTCGCGACCGACGCCAGCGCCTCGGCCGCCGTGGCCTCCGGGGCCAGCTGCGCGCACACGGTGCGCGGGGCGTCCTGCGGCGGGGCCTCGCCCGGCGGGGCGTCCGCGGGCACGCCGAAGTCGACGACGAGCGCGACCCGCTTGCGGCCCTGCGCCGGGGCGGTGGCACCGCAGACGGCCTCGAAGTCGGCCGCGGCGCGTGGCTGCGCCGCCTGGTCCGCCGCGTCCTTGCTCACCGAGAAGCGGAACCCCTGCACGGAGCCGTCCTTCGGGCGGGCCATCGACGGGCCCTGCGTGGCGTACGACCACCGGCCGTCGCCCGAGCCGTCCCAGAACGACCAGTAGCGGTAGCCGGCCGCCAGCGCCGGAGCGGCGGCCAGCACGGCCAGGACGCTCCCGAGGGCCAGCGCCAGAGCGAGGGCCACGGCGGGCCGGCGGCGGCGCATCAGAGCTGGTTCTTCTTCCGGCGGCCGCTCAGCAGGATGCCGATGCCCACGCCGGCCGCGCCGCCCGCGCCGATGATCCACCAGAGGTTCCGGCCGTCGGACGACTCGTCGTCCTTCACGGGGGTGGCGTCCGTGTCCGCGCCCTGCGGGGCCGGGCCGGTCGCGTTCAGCGCCGCGACGAGGTCGGTGCCGCCGAAGGCCTTCGGGTCGGTGCCCGTGGCGTGCGCGGCGAGGATCAGGGTGCCGAGGGCGGCCGGCTTGCCCTTGGACCACTCGGCGGAGTTGGCCTTGAGCCATTCCAGGGCGCCCGCCGCCGACTGCTTGTGCCCGGCCGCGGCCAAGGCGATCACCGCGTCGGCGGTGTTGCCGGTGTCCGGGGTCGGCTGGTCGGCGCCCGGGGTCACGGCCGTCAGGTGGCCGTCCTTCCTCAGGGCCTCGGCGAGGTAGCCGGCCGCGCCCTGGGCCGCTGCCGCCGGGTCGACGGCGGACGCCGCCGGGCAGGTCGGCGCGGCCGCGGGGGTGTCCGTACCGGAGGGGACGACGGCCGAGCCCGTGCCGAGGCCGGCCAGGGCGGCCGCGGCGGTGGCGTCGCCGTTCGCGAGCAGCTTGCCGTCGACCGGCTGGAACGCGAAGGCGCCCCGGTCGGTGGCCGGCTCGGCGGCGCAGCCCAGCCGGAACGAGAGCAGCGCCTCGTAGGGGGTCTTGCCCGCCTTCGACGTGATCTCGGCCGGCTTCTCGCCGGCCGCGATCAGGGCGCTGATCACGAGGGCGGTCGAGTTGGCGTCGGTGCCGCTGTCCATGGCGCCGCCCGGGTTGGAGCTCCAGCCGCCGTCCTCGCGCTGTACGGACTTCAGCCAGGCGACGGCCTTCTTGACGCTCTCACCGTGGCCGCCGAGCGCGGTCAGCGCCTGCACGGCGGCGGCGGTCGCGTTGGAGTCGATGTACGCGGTCGCGTCGCAGTCCTTGGTGGTGTCCGCGCGGAAGGCGGGGAAGGAACCGTTCGCGCACTGCTGGCCGACCAGCCAGTCCACGGCCTGCACGGCGGGCTTGACGGCGACGGTGTCCTGCGCGAGCAGCGCGAACGACTGCCGCCACACGCCGTCGTAGGCGGGGTCGTCCTTGCCGTAGAGCCCGGAGGGGATGACCGGGGGTGCGGAGGGGGAGGCGGGCGGCGCGGTGTCGGCGAGGGCTGCGGGGGCGACACCCATGCAGAGCACGGCGGAGGCGGCGAGCGCGGCTGCGCTGCGACGGACGTTCATGGGGGAGGGTGCCTCTCCTGCTGGGGAACCGGAGGCGGGCACGCACTGGCACCGGGCTCCGGCTCCGTTTACCTCGACGGTGCCGGCCGCCGGAGGATCCGACGGCGCGAGCCGCGCACTTCCGGTACGGGGCATTCCGGCTCCCCGCCCGGGCGGTGCCGGGGTGGGTCACGGTTGCGGGTCAGCGCCGGATTCGCACCGGCTTCCCCCCGTACGGAAGTGTGGACGACGGCTTCACTCTACCGGCCCGTAGCCTGCGGGCCCCGGGGCGCCGGGGGCCCGGGCCCCTTACCGGCCGGGCCGCGGCCCTCACACGGCCCGGTACGTCACCGGGTCGGTGCCCGGGACGACCTCCGCGCGGCCCTGCTTCACCAGGCGCCGCAGATGGGCTTCCGCCTCGGAGACGGCGATGTTGCGGGAGCCGTACGGGATCTGCTCCCAGGGCCGGTTCCACTCCATGCGCTCCGCCAGCGCCCACGGGGTCAGCGGTTCGGCCAGCAGCGCCCACAGCCCGGACAGCCGTTCCTCGTGGTGGTCCAGCAGTTCCCGTACGCGGGCGGGTGCGTCGGTGAAGGCGTGCTGGTGGGCCGGGAGCACCTCGGCGGGCGCCAGCCGGCCGATGCGTTCGAGGGAGTCGAGGTAGTCGCCGAGGGGGTCGGTGACGCGGGTGTCCTCGGGGGCCTCGTACAGGCCGATGTGCGGGGAGATCCCGGGCAGCAGGTGGTCGCCGGAGAAGAGGCGGCCGTTGCCGGGCAGGTTCGCCGGATGGGCCTCCTCCAGGTGCAGGCAGACGTGGCCCGGGGTGTGGCCGGGGGTCCAGATCGCGCGCAGCCGGCGTCCGGCGAGGGGGAGCAGTTCGGCGGGGACGATCTCCCGGTCGGGCACGGCGGCGCGCAGCCCGGGCAGGGTCCGCATGCGGCCGCTCGCGCGGGCGGCGCGCAGGGGCGCGATGTGCTCCTCGGGGGCTCCGGCGGCGGCGAGCTTGGCGCTCATGTAGTCGAACCAGACGCCGGGCTCGGAGGCGCGGGTGCGGACGACGACCTCGGTGTCGGCGGCGTGCATGGCGATCCAGGCGCCGGACGCCTCGCGGACCTGGCCGGAGAGGCCGTGGTGGTCGGGGTGGTGGTGGGTGATGACCACGCCGTGGACGTCGGCGACGGGGATGCCGAGCGCGGTGAGGCCCGCGACGAGGGTGTCCCAGGACTCGGGGTCGTCCCAGCCGGTGTCGACGAGGACCGGGCCGCGGTCGGTGTCGAGGACGTGGACGAGGGTGTGCCCCAGCGGGTTGTCGGGGATGGGCACCTTGATTCCCCACACGCCTCCGCCGTGATCGGTGACCTGTGACGTGTCCTCCGGCATGAGCCCTCCGCCCGTTGCCGCCCTCTGACGAGAACGTGTTTCAGTAGTAGCCCAAGTCGACCACTTCCGGGCGCTTCTGACTAGTCGTTGGATCTTCCCCGCTGTTCCGTCCTGGCCGTGGACTCCTCGAACTAGAACTGGTATCAGTTCTGGAACGCCAAGCCGCAGGAGGCCTCAGCCATGACCGAGCTCGTGGAACACGGACAACTGTTCATCGGCGGGGAGTGGACGGATCCGCTGGGCACCGACACGATCCGGATCGTCTCCCCCCACACCGAGCAGGTCATCGGCTCCGTCCCGCACGCCTCGAAGAGGGACGTGGACCGTGCCGTCGCCACCGCCCGCAAGGCGTTCGACGAGGGGCCCTGGCCGCGGATGACGCTCGACGAGCGCATCGCCGTCGTCACCCGGATCAAGGACGCCATCGCGGTACGGCACGAGGAGATCGCCCGCTCGATCAGCTCCCAGAACGGGTCCCCGTACTCCTGGAGCGTCCTCGCCCAGGCGCTGGGCCCGATGATGGTCTACGACGCCGCGATCACGGTCGCGCGCGCCTACCCGTACGAGGAGCACCGCCAGGGCGTGCTCGGCCCGATCCTGGTGCGCCGGGAGCCGGTGGGCGTGGTCGCCGCCGTCATCCCGTGGAACGTCCCGCAGTTCGTGGCGGCGGCCAAGCTGGCACCGGCGCTGCTGACGGGCTCCACGGTGATCCTCAAGCCGTCCCCGGAAGCGCCGCTGGACTCCTACATCCTGGCCGACATCGCGCGGGAGGCCGGACTCCCCGAGGGCGTGCTGTCGATCCTGCCCGCCGACCGCGAGGTCAGCGAGTACCTCGTCGGCCACCCCGGCATCGACAAGGTCGCCTTCACCGGCTCGGTCGCCGCGGGCAAGCGCGTCATGGAGGTCGCCGCCCGCAACCTCACCCGGGTCACCCTCGAACTCGGCGGCAAGTCCGCCGCCGTGATCCTGCCCGACGCCGACCTCGACACCACCATCGCCGGGATCGTGCCCGCGGCCTGGATGAACAACGGGCAGGCGTGCGTGGCCCAGACCCGGATCCTCGCCCCGCGCAGCCGGTACGAGGAAGTGGCCGAGGCCCTCGCGGCGGCGGCCGGCGCGCTCGTCGTCGGCGACCCGCTCGACCCGGCGACGCAACTCGGTCCGCTCGTGGCCCAGCGGCAGCAGCAGCGCTCCCTCGACTACATCCGGATCGGCCAGGAGGAGGGCGCGAAGGTCCTGTCGGGCGGCGGCCGCCCGGCGGGCCTGGACCGCGGCTGGTACGTGGAGCCCACCCTCTTCGGGGACGTGGACAACTCCATGCGGATCGCGCGCGAGGAGATCTTCGGCCCGGTCGTCTGCCTGATCCCGTACGGGGACGAGGCGGAGGCGGTACGGGTCGCCAACGACTCGGAGTTCGGCCTGAGCGGCAGCGTCTGGACCGGCGACGTCGAGCACGGCATCGACTTCGGGCGGCAGATCCGCACCGGCACCTTCAACGTGAACACCTTCAGCCTGGACATGCTCGGCCCGTTCGGCGGCTACAAGAACAGCGGCGTGGGCCGGGAGTTCGGCCCGGAGGGGCTGAGCGAGTACCTGGAGCACAAGATGATCCACCTGCCGGCGGGCTACGAGGCGGGTGCCTGATGGGTGACCGCTGGCAGGTCGAGGTGGACCGGGGGGTCTGCATCGGCTCGGGCATGTGCGTGAACCACGCCCCGGACGGCTTCGTCCTGGACTCGGCGCGCCAGTCCCACCCGCGCACCGCCGAGTCGGACGCGAACGAGCCGATCCTGACGGCGGCGGAGGGCTGCCCGGTGGAGGCCATCCTGATCACCCTGGCGGCCACGGGCGAACCGGTGTTCCCGCCGGAGGAGTAGGGCGTCCGGGGCGGTTGGCTGCGCCGCTTGGGCGGGGTTGGGGTGGGGGCCGGTTGTGCCGGGGTCGGGCGCGCGCCGGGGTGTCTCCTCGGGCGCCGAACGTGACGAGGGGTCGGAGAGCGGAGCCTTGTTGTGTTCGGCGCCCTGCGGGGACACCCCGACACACACCCGACCCCGTCCCAACCGGCCCGGCTGCTACCCCAGCCCGAATTCAGCCTCGCCGGCGTTTGAGGCGTGGGGTCTGGGGCGGAGCGCCGGCAGCGGCGCCGCAGGCCGATCCCGGCGGTGCCGCCGCGGGTCGACCCGCAGGGTGGGGGCAGGCCTACTTCGCCATTTCGGCGGCGCTCCGCTCCACGCAGAACTCGTTGCCCTCGGGGTCGGCGAGGGTCACCCAGCCGCTCCCGTCGGGGCGCCGGTGGTCGCCGACGAGGGTGGCGCCCAGGGCGACGATGCGCTCGACCTCCTCGTCGCGCGTGCGGTCCTGCGGCTGGAGGTCCACATGGACCCGGTTCTTCACGGTCTTGGTGTCGGGGACCGTCACGAAGAGCAGGGTCGATCCGGGCGTCTCGACCAGCGCCTGGGGGTCTCCGGGGAAATCGTCGTCGGCGAGCGAGCTGTCCAGGACGGCGGCCCAGAACTGCCCGAGGCGGTAGGCGTCGGAACAGTCGAAGGTGAGGTGTCGCACAAGAGAAGCCATGCGGCGGACTATCGATCATGATCGCGGCCGCTGTCCAGCGGAATTCCTCGGTGCCCCAGCGGCTGCTTCAGGCCTTTTCCGGGGCCGTCAGGTCGATCAGACGGCACACCGTCTCGATGTCGATCTTGACCTGGGCGATCGACGCGCGGCCGGAAAGCCACGTGATCAGAGCCGAGTGCCAGGTGTGCTCGATGACCCGCACCGCCGAGAGCTGTTCCGCCGTCGGCGGGCCCTCCAGGCCCATCGCGTCCAGGATGATCGCCGTGGTCAGCCGGGACACCGTGTCCACCTCGGGGCTCACGCTGCGGTCGGCGAAGGTCAGCGCCCGCACCATCGCGTCGGCCAGCTGCGGTTCCCGCTGGAGTGCGCGGAAGGCCCGCATCAGGGTCTCCGCGACCCGGGCCGCCGGATCGTCCCCGGCCGGCGGGCGCTTGCGCAGCGTGGTGTGCATGTGCTGGAGCTGGTCCTGCATGGTGGCGACCAGCAGGTGCACCTTGGACGGGAAGTAGCGGTAGAGCGTGCCCAGCGCCACCCCGGCCGCCTCCGCGACCTCGCGCATCTGGACGGCGTCGAAACCGCCCCGGCTGGCCAACTGCGCGCTGGCGTGCAGGATGCGGCGGCGGCGCGCCTCCTGGCGCTCCGTCAGGGGAGGCGACGCCGGTGTGGTGACGGCCTTCACTTCCGCTGTCATGTGTCCCGTTCCGTGTCGTTGCGCGGGCTGATTCCGGGCTGGTCCGCAGTCAGCATGGCAGGCGCCGCAGTCGTGGCGCGAATCACCTGCTCCGCCTCTTACGGTGTAGTTTCCGGCCGGTAGATTCAATGCTCTTCGACGGATCAAGTCTGAAACTTGTTCTACATTATCCGAGCGGTTACGCTCCGGCGAAAGTTGCAGGGAGAAGGGGGCCGAGAGTGACCGCTGAGGCCATGGTGACGAGCCCTTTCGCGGGTTCCGCCGCCGACGGCGAACGCCCGCTGCGCATCGCACTCCTCACCTATAAGGGGAACCCGTTCTGCGGCGGCCAGGGCGTCTACGTCCGCCACCTCTCGCGCGAGCTCGTACAGCTGGGGCACTCCGTCGAAGTGATCGGCGCGCAGCCCTACCCGGTGCTCGACACGGGCGCCTCGCTCACCGAGCTCCCGAGCCTGGACCTCTACCGCAGCCCCGACCCCTTCCGCACGCCGGGGCGCGAGGAGTACCGGGACTGGATTGACGCCGTCGAGGTCGCCACCATGTGGACCGGCGGCTTCCCCGAGCCGCTGACCTTCTCGCTGCGCGCCCGCCGCCATCTGGCCGCGCGCGCGGGGGACTTCGACGTCATCCACGACAACCAGACCCTCGGCTACGGGCTCCTCGGCGACCTCGGCGCCCCGCTGGTCACGACGATTCACCACCCCATCACCGTGGACCGCAAGCTCGACCTCGACGCCGCGAAGGGCCGCGTGAAGCGGGCCTCCGTACGCCGCTGGTACGCCTTCACGCGCATGCAGGCCCGCGTGGCCCGCAGGCTCCCCTCCGTCCTCACCGTCTCCGGGTCCTCCCAGCAGGAGATCGCCCAGCACCTGGGCGTCCGGGACGAGCGCATCCACGTCGTGCACATCGGCGCCGACACCGACCTGTGGTCGCCGGACGCCTCCGTCGCCGAGGTCCCCGGCCGCATCGTCACCACCTCCAGCGCCGACGTCCCGCTCAAGGGGCTCGTGTACCTCGTCGAGGCCCTCGCGAAGCTGCGCACCGAGCAGCCCGAGGCCCACCTCGTCGTCGTCGGCAAGCGCGCCGAACGGGGGCCGGTCGCCCGCGCCATCGAGACGTACGGGCTCCAGGACGCCGTCCGCTTCGTCAAGGGCATCACCGACGCCGAACTCGTCGACCTCGTCCGCAGCGCCCAGATCGCCTGCGTCCCCTCCCTCTACGAGGGCTTCTCGCTCCCGGCGGCCGAGGCCATGGCCACCGGCACCCCGCTCGTCGCCACCACCGGCGGCGCGATCCCCGAGGTCGCCGGACCCGACGGCGAGACCTGCCTCGCGGTGCCCCCGGGCGACGCGGGCGCACTGGCCGCCGCGCTGGGCCGGATGCTCGGCGACCCGCAGCTGCGGGCCCGCCTCGGCGCCGCCGGGCGCGAACGCGTCCTGACCCGCTTCACCTGGGCCAAGGCCGCCGAAGGCACCGTCGCGCACTACCGCGCCGCCATCGAGCAGGCCGCCCGTACCCGCCGCGCGCGGTGACCTGCCGCGCCCGGTGACCCTCCGCCGAATCCACACCCCCGCCCCACACCCCCGCGACCGCGAAGGCAGGACCCCGTGCTGACCGTCGATTTCTCCCGGTTCCCGCTCGCCGCAGGCGACCGCGTACTCGATCTGGGCTGCGGCGCAGGCCGGCACGCCTTCGAGTGCTACCGGAGAGGCGCCCAGGTGGTCGCCGTCGACCGCAACGGCGAGGAGATCCGCGAGGTCGCCAAGTGGTTCGCCGCCATGAAGGAGGCCGGCGAGGCCCCGGCGGGGGCCACCGCCACCGCCATGGAGGGCGACGCCCTCGCCCTGCCCTTCCCCGACGACTCCTTCGACGTCGTGATCATCTCCGAGGTCATGGAGCACATCCACGACGACAAGGGCGTGCTCGCCGAGATGGTGCGCGTGCTCAAGCCCGGCGGGCGCATCGCCATAACCGTCCCGCGCTACGGCCCCGAGAAGATCTGCTGGGCGCTCTCCGACGCCTACCACGAGGTCGAGGGCGGCCATATCCGCATCTACAAGGCGGACGAGCTCCTCGGCAAGATGCGGGCCGCCGGCCTCAAGCCGTACGGCACGCACCACGCGCACGGCCTGCACTCCCCGTACTGGTGGCTCAAGTGCGCCTTCGGCGTCGACAACGACAAGGCGCTGCCCGTCAAGGCGTACCACAAGCTCCTGGTCTGGGACATCATGAAGAAGCCGCTGGCCACGCGCCTCGCCGAGCAGGCCCTGAACCCGCTCATCGGCAAGAGCTTCGTGGCGTACGCGACCAAGCCCCACCTCCCCGTCGGCGCGACCCAGTGAGCTCGCCCGGGCGCACCGAACACCTGGTCCTGGACGGCGTACTGACCGCCGAGCAGGCCGCCGCGACGGTGGCGGGCATCCTCGCCGCCCAGCGCGCGGACGGGGCCATCCCGTGGTTCCGCGGGCACCACCTCGACCCGTGGGACCACACCGAGGCCGCGATGGCCCTGGACGCGGCCGGTGAGCACGAGGCCGCCGGGCGGGCGTACGCGTGGCTGGCACGGCACCAGAACCAGGACGGCTCCTGGTACGCGGCCTACGCCGACCGGCCCGACGGCGTGGACACCGCCGAGCCGCAGGACGCGAGCCGCGAGAGCAACTTCACCGCCTACATAGCCGTCGGCGTCTGGCACCACTACCTGTCCACCGGCGACGACACCTTCCTCGACCGCATGTGGCCGGCCGTCTACGCGGCCGTGGAGTGCGTCCTGACGCTCCAGCAGCCGGGCGGCGAGATCGGCTGGAAGCGGGAGGCCGACGGCACCGCCGTCACCGACGCCCTCCTCACCGGCTCCTCCTCCATCCACCAGGCGCTGCGCTGCGCCCTGGCCATCGCCGAGCACCGCGAGGAGCCGCAGCCCGACTGGGAGCTCGCCGCGGGCGCCCTGCGGCACGCGATCCGGCGCCACCCCGAGCGGTTCCTCGACAAGAACCACTACTCGATGGACTGGTACTACCCGGTCCTCGGCGGCGCCCTCACCGGCGCCGAGGCCACGGCGCGCATCGAGGAGCGCTGGGACGAGTTCGTGGTCCCGGACCTCGGCGTGCGCTGCGTCCTGCCGAACCCGTGGGTGACCGGCGGCGAGTCCTGCGAGCTGGCGCTCGCGCTGTGGGCGACGGGGGAGTCGGACCGGGCGCTGGAGATCCTGCGGTCGATCGGCCACCTGCGCGCCGACAACGGCATGTACTGGACGGGCTACGTCTTCCAGGACGAGGCGGTCTGGCCCGTGGAGCAGACCACCTGGACCGCCGGGTCCCTGCTGCTGGCCGTGGCGGCGCTGGGCGGGGACGAGGCCACCACCGAGGTGTTCGGCGGGACCTCGCTCCCGGCCGGGCTGGAGCCGGACTGCTGCCGCTGAGCCGGGGCCGGCGTCAGCGGCGGTAGAGCCAGCCGGCGATGGCGTGGCCGACGAGGAGGTAGACCACGGCGGCCACGCCGTAGCCGAAGACGACCTGGACCCATTCCTTGCTGAAGGTGAACAGGTCGTAGGACCAGCCGGCCAGCCAGCTCGCGGTGTCGTGGACGAACTCCACGAGCTCGTTGCCCCGGTTGGCGTCCAGCAGGTACATCAGGATCCACAGGGCGATGACGAAGGCCAGTACGTCCGCCACCAGTGCGACGGCCCGCCCGGCCTGACTGCTTCCGCGTGCGCTTGCTCGGGTGTGTGTGGGCATGCCCCGCGTGTTGCCGCGTTGGCGGTGGGCAAACCCGAACGGGTCCCGTGAGTGGCGGGGCCGGGGGGCCGGGGTGAGGCTGCGAGGGACGCCTCAGTCCCCGGAGGAAACCGTGCCCGTACTCACGACCGTCCGATTCCGCCGTGCCGTGACGGCGGTGGTCCTCTCCACCGCGCTGATGGCCGGCGCCACCGCCTGCGGCAGCGGCGGGAGCGGCCCGCGCGAGGAGCTGTCCGCCGCGTCGATGGGGGAGCTGGCCGCGCTCGCGGCGGCGGAGCCCGTCGCGGCCGAGGCCGACGAACTGGCCGCGGTGACGCCGTCGCCCAGCACGTCCGCCGAGAAGCAGAAGTTCGCCAAGACGCGTTTCGTGGCCAACGCGGGCCTCGCGGCGGGTGCGACCTACCAGTGGATCGTCAAGCCGTACCGCGCGGGCAAGTTCAAGAAGGGCGCGAAGGGCCGGACCTTCGCGCTCATCAAGGCGGGCCTCGCGGGCGCGTTCGCGTACAACCGGCTGAAGGCGGCGGCCGACAACGCCAAGGGCGACCCGCTGCTGGCCAAGGCGATGGCGCCGCTGACGGCGGGTATCGCGTCCCTCAAGGGCCTCGGCAGCAAACTGCGCAAGGGCGAGGCCGGCGACGCCGACATCAACTCCTTCGACGACGTCATCAGCAGCGTCAAGGAGGCCGGCAAGAGCGCGGGCGCCGAAGTCGTCGACAAGGTTCCGAGCACGTCCCAGCTGAGCGGCGGCTGAACGCGCCCGCCCGGCCCGGCGGCCGGCCGCGGCCTGTTTCAATGGGCGGATGATCGAGTACGTGTTCCTCGCCGCCGGGGCCGCCGGGGCCGCCGGAGCCGCGTGGCTGCTGCGGCGCAAGCACCTCGCGCGGACGGCCGCCGGCCCCGTGCCCGGGATCCCCGGGATGGCGCGCCGGCCCGCCGGCGAGGGGCGCTGGCGGGCGGGGCGCGTGTACGCCGACGGGGGCGCGGCCCGCTGGGTCCCCGAGCGCGGTGAGCCCGTACCACTGCCCGGCGGGCGGGCCACCGGGGTGCGGGTCCCCTCCGTGAAGGAGGGCATCGTCATCAACCCCGGCTCGCGGATCGTCACCTGTACCTACGAGGGCGGCGGCAGCATCGAGATCGCCGTCATGCCACTGGACGTGCGCGAGCTGCTGGAGGCCGTCCCCCGGGCGGACACGGACACCCCTTCGCCCTGACATGCCGGGAGCCCCGGTCACCGCGGTGTGCGCGGTAACCGGGGCTCCGGTGTGCTGCGGGGTGCTGCGGGCTGCGGGTGCTGCCCGAGGGGGCTAGCCGTGGGTGAAGTAGCCGAACAGGTCGGTGATCACGTGGTTGCCGCCGCCCCAGCTGTTCCAGATGCTGACGCGGCCGTCGGCGACGGGGCTGGTGACGTGGTTGGGGACGGTCTCGCCGGGGCGGGTCTGGAGGCTGCTGGCCTCGGGCCGCGTGCCGCCGTGTCCGTAGACGGTGAGGAAACCGGGGCCGGTGGTGTCGGTGGCGGTGACGTTCAGGGCCGCGCCGACGGCGCCCGCGGGCAGTCCGGCGACCGAGGCGGTGGCGCCGGGAGCGAGCTTGCCGGTGGTGCGGGTGTCGGCGAGGCGCTGCGGAACGGCGGGCGTGAAGAGCGCGCTGCCGTTCGCGGCGTAGTAGCCCACCGCGTCCAGGATCAGGTGGGTGGAGCCGGTGTTGGTGTAGAGGGTGATGGTGCCGCCCGGGCCGACGGGGACGATGGCCTGGTTGGACTTGTCCTTGCCGGGTTCGAGGTTGAGGTTCGAGGTGGCGGGACGCTGGGCCGGGTCCGGGTAGGCGATGACGTGGCTGTGCTCCGTCGCGCCGGTGCCGGTCAGGTTGAGGGCCACCGCGGTGGCGTCGGCGGGGATGCCGCCCACACCGGCGACCTTCACCGTGCGGGTCTGTCCGCCGCCCAGGGCGCCGCCCGCCGTGCGGGTGTCGACGGCGCGGGTCGGGGCGAGCGGGGAGAAGCGCTGCCCGGCGTCCGGCTGGTAGTAGCCGACGAAGTCCACGATGAGTGCGGCCTTGCCGGAGTTGAGCTGCGCGGAGACCCTGCCGTCGGCGCCGATGGGCACGGTGACGGTGTTGGACGAGGTGCCGCCCGCCTTGACGTTGACGTTGGAGGTGACCGGGCGGGGCTGGCCGGCGGGCCAGACGCTGAGGTGGGTGTCCTCGGTGGCCCCGGTGACCGTCACGTTGAGGACCGCCGCGGACGCGCCGGCCGTGTGGCTCGGGCCGGAGGCGGGGGAGACGACCGGCAGGGTGATCGGCGTGGCGGTGCCGCCCTGGACGGGGGTGTTGGTGGTGCGGGTGTCCAGTACGCGGGACGGGGCGAGGGCGGTGTAGCCGGCCGGGGTGTACGCGACCTGCACGGTCCGTTCGGCTGTGGAGGTGGCGCCCTTGACGTCCTGGAGGGTCGTCGTCACCTTGTACGTGCCGGGCTGCCTGTAGGCGTGCCGGACCGGTTCGAGAGCGCCGCGGCTCTCCTTCGTGCCGTCACCGAAGTCCACGTCCACGCGCTGGACGGCCGACGGCGTGGTGGAGGCCCGCGGGTCGGCCTCGACGGACAGCGGGGGCACGAACTCCGTCGGGGCGTCCGCCTTCGGCAGGACCGGCTGGGCGGTGAAGGCCGTTGCCAGCGCGTCGGCCGCGGTCACCTTGACCGTCACGTAGGCGGAGACCTGCTGGCGCACCTTGTTGGACGCCGTCACCTTGACCGTGCACGTGCACGGCTTGCCGTAGACGTGTTCGGCGGTGGCGGCCGAGGTGACGACCGGGGCGGTGCCGTCGCCGAAGTCGTACTCGTAGGTGAGCGCGGCGAGCCACTGGCTGTCCGCGATCGCCTTCACCTTCACCGGGGCGCCGACAGGGACCGAGTCCCGTTCGAGTTCCGCACGGACACTGCGCAGGTTGTCCCGCAGCTCGGCGGCGCCGCGGTCCAGGTACCCGCCGTCCTTGCCGGTGTTGGGTACGCGCGGGTCGTCGCCGATCGGCGTCCCGAAGTAGTCGGTGAGCAGTACGCCCGGTGCCGTCGCATCGCCGGAGTCGACCGTCGGGGAGCCGGCCACCGCGCCGACTCCCTTCGGCGACGGGGTGAGGATGTCGTGGGCGCCCTGGCCGGTCCCGGCGTGGAAGGACGCCTGGTCCGGGTAGTTGGCGCCGGCCCACCTGTAGGCCACCCGCTCGGCGGTGAAGGGGCCGGTGATCAGGTTGTAGTCGGCGCGGGTGCCGCCGATCTCGGTCGGCGCCACCTCGATGCCGTAGCGCGCGCCGGGGTCTGCGCAGCCGGCCTCGAAGTCGGTGTGGACCACGTTGTTGAACAGGGACGAGCCGGTGGAGTCGCCGGTGAGCTTGATGCCCGCCTCGCAGTCGCGGCGGATCGTGTTGTTGGTGACGGCCAGGCCCGTCGCGTCCCAGGCGGTGACCGCCGGGTTGACGTAGCCCTGGATCTCGTTGCGGCTCAGGACGACGTCGCGTGCGCTCTCGACCCGGACCGAGGTGTTCAGCTTGCTGTGCTGGAGGCGGACGTCCGCGCTGCCCCCGTCGATCGTGACGGAGTCGGGGTTGCCGCCGGCGGCGATCCCGCGGAGCTCGACGTCGGTGGAGCCGGTGACCCGGACGCCGGCCGGGGCGTCCAGGCCGGTGATCTTCACGTGGGAGGCGCCGCCCACGGTCAGGGTCCTGCCGGGGGCCAGCTTGAACTTCGGGAGGGCCTCCACCCGGTCGGAGACGAGGGTGATCGGCTTGCCCGGCTGCCCGGAACGGTTGATCGTGACGTTCTCGTCGTACTGCTTGCTCGGTCTGATGTACACGAACTGACCCGGCTGCACGATCGTGGTCGCGGCCGAGATCGTGCAGAAGGGCTTGGCGACCGAGCCGGGGCCGCTGTCCGAGCAGCCGGAGCCGGAGGCGTTGTCCACGTAGAGGTTGATCGGGGTGTCGGCGGCAGCCGCGGTGGCGGGCAGGCCGAGGAGGGAGACGAGACCCGCGGTCAGCAGGACGGTCGCGCGAGTGGGACGCACCAGAAGGGTTCCTTCGAGCAGAGGACGACGTGGGTCGCCACGGGTGCGGCGCTCGCGACCGTATGAGGCCGGTTCCCCCCGGCGGCAGTCGGGCGCACGCGAAACCCGTAGCGGCGACGATCATCATCCACTTTCAGCCAGCCGCTGTCACTTCCGATTGTCCCATCGGCGAGGCGCCCCCTAGCTGTTGAGCTCCGCCAGCACCCGCAGGGTGTGCGGGTCAGGGGCCGTCACGAGGAGGTCGGTGACCGGGCCCTTGCGCCACAGCTCCAGGCGTTCGGCGATCCGCTCGCGGGGGCCGACCAGGGAGATCTCGTCGGCGAAGGCGTCGGGGACGGCCAGGACCGCCTCCTCCTTGCGGCCGGCGAGGAACAGCTCCTGGATGCGGCGGGCCTCCTCCTCGTAGCCCATCCGGGCCATCAGGTCGGCGTGGAAGTTGCGGGCCGCGTGGCCCATGCCGCCGATGTAGAAGCCGAGCATCGCCTTGACCGGAAGCAGCCCCTCGGCGACGTCGTCGCAGACCTTGGCGCGGGCCATCGGCGCGATCATGAAGCCCTCGGGGAGGTCCGTCAGCGCGGCCTGGTAGACGTCGGTGCGGGCCGGCGACCAGTACAGGGGCAGCCAGCCGTCCGCGATCCGCGTGGTCTGGGCGATGTTCTTCGGTCCCTCCGCGCCCAGCAGGAGCGGCAGGCCGGCGCGGAGCGGGTGGGTGATGGGCTTCAGGGGCTTGCCGATGCCGGTGCCGTCCGCGCCTCGGTACGGGTGGCTGTGGAAGCGGCCGTCCAGCGCGACCGGGCCCTCGCGGCGCAGCACCTGGCGGATGACGTCGACGTACTCGCGGGTCGCGGTGAGGGGACTCGCGGGGAAGGGGCGGCCGTACCAGCCCTCGACCACCTGCGGGCCGGACAGGCCGAGGCCCAGCATCATCCGGCCGCCGGAGAGGTGGTCCAGGGTGAGGGCGTGCATGGCGGTGGCGGTCGGGGTGCGGGCGGCCATCTGCGCGATGGCCGTGCCCAGGCGGATCCGCGAGGTGTGCGCGGCGATCCAGGTCAGCGGGGTGAAGGCGTCCGAGCCCCACGCCTCGGCGGTCCACACCGAGTCGTAGCCGAGGCTTTCGGCCTCGGTGGCCAGGTCGAGGTGGGCGGGCTGGGGGCCGCGGCCCCAGTAGCCGAGTGCGAGTCCGAGGCGCATGAACGTCCCTCCGCGGTGCCGACAGCCATACCTGACGATCCGTCAGGCGCGTGGTGACTGTAAGGCAACGGCCCCCCGCCCGGAAGGGCGGGGGGCCGTCGTGTGCGCGGGAGCGGGGCTCAGCCGCGCTGGATGCCCGAGGTGTCGTTCAGGATGCCGCGGCGGCCGTCCTGGGTCTGCGCGACCAGGGTGGCCGGGCCGCGCTGCTCGACGGCCAGGTACCAGGTGCCCGGGGCGAGTTCGGCGATCGGGGTGGGGGTGCCGTCCTCGGCGAAGAGGGGGCGGGCCACCGGGACCGCGAACCAGAACGGGGTGAAGTCCGCCGCCGGGGCGGGCGCCGGAGCCGCCTGGTGGGCGTCCTGCGGCGCCGGCGTCGGGGTGCCGCCGTACGGCGGGACCGGCTGCGGGGTGGAACCGTAGGGCTGCTGCCCGCCCGGGTAGCCGTACCCGGCGCCCGGCTGGGGCTGGCCCGCGTACGGCGCCACCGCGGCCGGCTTCGGCTCCGGCACCAGCTGGCCCGCGAGGGCCGGGATCTTCGCACCGGCCACGGCCACGCCGGCCAGCGCCAGGGTGGCGAGGAAGGCGAGGACGGCGCCGGCGCCCAGGTCGAGCTGGCTCGGGCAGGTGATCAGGGCCCACAGCGCGGACCAGGCGGCCGAGACGGCGAGCACGGTGCCCCACGCCGTCAGCGGGAAGCCCAGTACCTTGCGGCTCTCCGGCTGGAATCGGGCCGCGATGAGCAGGCCGGCGGCGATGAAGCCGAGCAGGAAGACGCTGGGAAGCGCCAGACGATAGGCGTCGGTGTCCCAGGCGCTCGGGAGGTCGCCACCCGTCGTGGAGTAGAAATCGAGGAACGAGGCGATGAACAGCAGCGCCGCTGCTCCGATCACCACGCCGTCGCCTCGAGTGAGGGAGCGGATGTTCACGTCTTAGGTGTCCTTCTCGGTCTCGGTCGTCTCGTGGTGCCGCGGTCGCAGATCGTGCCTGCAGCAGGTCGGGCGGCACCATGGTACGGACGTTCCCCGCGGCCGAGAGGATCGGGGCGGCGAGCAGCCCCGACGGGACTGCCGAGTGGGACTACCCGCCGAGGAAGCCGACGATGCCGTCCGCGATGCCCTGCGCCGCCTTCTGCCGCCATTCCGGACTCGTCAGCTGCGCCGCGTCCTTGGCATCACGCATGTTGCCGCATTCGATGAACACCTTGGGCCGAGTTGACAGGTTCAGTCCGCCGAGATCGTCGCGGACGACCAAGCCGGTCCCGCTGCCGAGGTAGTTGGCGGGGGCCGAGCCGGTGGTGCGGGCGAAGTTCCCGGCGATCCGCTCGCCGAGCTCGCGGGAGGGTCCGACGATCTTCGAGGTGTCCGCGGCGCCGCCCTTGACCTTGGCGGGGAGGATGACGTGGAAGCCGCGGCTGCCCGCGGAGACCCCGTCGGCGTGGACCGAGACGACGGCGTCGGCGTTCGCCTCGTTGCCGATGCGGGCCCGCTCGGTGATGCAGGGGCCCCAGGCCCGGTCCTGCTGGTGGGTGAGGACCACCTTCGCGCCCTGGGCCTCCAGGGCCGCCCGCAGGCGCAGGGACACGTCGTAGGTGAACTCCGCCTCCATGTAACCGGAGTTGGTGGTGGTGCCGGTGGTGTCGCACTCCTTGCGGCCCGTGCCGATGTCGACCTGCTGGTCGATCTCGTCGGTGTGCTTGAAGTTGCCCGTGTTGTGGCCGGGGTCGACCACCACCGTCTTGCCGGAGAGGGGGCCCTTGGCGGGCGCGGGGGCGGGTACGGGGGCCGCCGCGGGCGTACTCGCGGCCGCGGTCGGGCTGCCGCTCGGGGTGGACCCGGACTTCGCGTCCCGCTGACCGGGCGACCCGGCCGTGTGCGAGGCCGGCAGCGGCCGGGGCTGCTGCCCCTCGGAGCCGGAGCCGGCCAGCACCTGGGCCAGCACCCAGCCCGCCAGAGCGGCCGGGGCGAGCGCGGCGACCCCGACGACGAGCGTGGAGCGTCGGGTGAACCAGGGCCGGTCCGGGCTGACCGAGGAACCGGACTCGGGGGGCGGGGCACTGTCGTCTTTGCGCACGCGGTGATGCTAGACCGCCGCGCTGCCGCCCGGCCGGAACTGGGCCATCCGGGGGCGTGGTGCGCTTATATGAGCGACCGCTTCCTTCCCCGGTCGGTAGCTTCCGGTTCACCTGCAAGTCACCGGGAGGTTGTGTTCATGTCCGAAATCAGCACGGCCGGTGCGGAGCCTGAGGCCGGAGGCCGGGGGCTGCTGTTCCGGGGGAGGGACGTCGAGGAGCTCAGCGACCTGATCCGCGTGCGGTTCGCACGGCATCGGTTATCGGTGCTCGCCGACCATCCGCTCGATGGCCGATTCAGGTGCCTGCACGCGGGGACGGTCGCGATGTACGAGCTGGGGTACGGCTCGGAAGTGGACGTCACTCCCGAAGCGCCGCTCGACTTCTACAACGTCCATGTCCCGCTCGCGGGCGGCGGCGCCGTGACCGTGAACGGAAAGCCGCTCTCCTCCCCGCTCAGCATCGCGGGACCGGAACAGAAGCTGGCCATGCGCTGGAGCCACGACAGCGTCAACCAGACTTTGATCATCCCGCGCCAGAGCATCGACCACGCCCTTGCCGTTCGGCTCGGTGACCTGCCACAGAAGCCCGTGGACTTCGTTCCGGTCCTCGACGACCGGACGGACCCGGTGAAGGCGTGGCTGGGCGTGGTGCGGCATTTCGCCGAATTCGCCGACTCCGCCCTCGCCGCCCGGTCGCCGCTGGCGCTGGGGCACTTCGAGAAACTCCTCGTCGACGGCCTGCTGGACGCGCAGCCCCACGTGCTCAGCGAATCGGTGGCCGGCCGCGACTGCACCGCCCTGCCCAGCGCCGTGCGCCGCGCCGCCGCCTTCTGCGCCGAACACGCCGGCGAGCCCATATCGGTGGCCGACATGGCGCAAGCCGCCCGGGTCGGTGTGCGGAGTCTGAGGGAGGGCTTCCGCACGCACATGGGCACCACTCCGCTGGCCTACCTGCGCGCCGTGCGGCTGGACCTCGCACGCCGCGATCTGCTCGCACTCGCCGACGGCCACGCATCGAAGACCGTCACCGATGTGGCCCTGCACTGGGGGTTCACCCATTTGAGCCGATTCGCCGGACACTATCGCAAAGCCTACGGGGAAACTCCTGCGCAGACGTTGCGCAGTGTCCGGCGAGCCGGGCGACCGCAGGGCGGCGGGGCTCCACGCTATCCCGAAACGCACCCGCGCCCCGCCGGAAGTGGATAGCTGCACGTCTTGCGGCAGGGCCATGCTGAGGTCCTGTCGGCCCGGACCACACGCCGACAGTGCACGCGACGCATCCCCTGCCGGCGGCATCCACAGGTGCCCGGCGGGATGCCCGGGGGCCGCTGAAAGCGGCCGTTTCCAGACCGGATTTCACATCAGCAAACGGGGAGAACCACTTCATGCAGCTCAAGCGAACTCTTGCCGTCGGTGCGTCCGCCTTCGCCC
Source organism: Streptomyces sp. NPDC029164 (assembly GCF_055563995.1). Classification (NCBI taxonomy): domain Bacteria; kingdom Bacillati; phylum Actinomycetota; class Actinomycetes; order Kitasatosporales; family Streptomycetaceae; genus Streptomyces; species Streptomyces sp. NPDC029164. Next base: position 23,337 of record NZ_JBVHWW010000021.1, read on the forward strand.
TGTCCCTGTGCCTCTCGCCGGCGTCGGCGACGGCACTGGAGGCGGAGACCGGCGCCGGCGCCTCCACGCCGCTCCTGGCCCAGTTCATAGAGGGCGGCGGGACGGCGGACTTCGCCCTCCAGGCCGAGCCCGCGATCGGCTACATCATCAACCAGAGTGGCAAGTGCCTCGAGATCTCGAACTCGTCCACCGCCAACGGCGCGCGGGCCCAGCAGTGGGACTGCAAGAACCAGCCCGGCGCGAAGTGGGGCATGGCCGACGCGGGTGGCGGCAACTACTACCTCTACAACGCCCACAGCGGCAAGTGCCTGGAGATCGAGAACTCGTCCACCGCCAACGGCGCGCGGGCCCAGCAGTGGGACTGCAAGGGCCAGGCCGGCTCGAAGTGGAGGTTCTACGTGGTCGCCGGCCAGGCCGCGAAGGTCGTCAACGCCAAGAGCGGCAAGTGCCTGGAGATCGAGAACTCCTCCAAGTCCAACGGTGCGCGGGCCCAGCAGTGGGACTGCAACGGCCAGCTCGGGGCGTACTGGCACTAGGCACCCGCGCCCGACCCGAGAAGCATGACCTCCGTGCGGTCCGGACCGCACGGAGGTTCCTTCATGTCCGACCGGAGCCGGAGCGGAGCCGGTGCCTAGATGCCGGACCCGGTGCGGCGCAGCACGCGCAGCGAGTCGGTGACCGAGATCTCCTCGAAGGCGCCGGAGGCCAGGGCCCGCAGGTAGATCCGGTACGGGGCCTGCCCGCCGTCGGCCGGATCCGGGAACACGTCGTGGATGACCAGCGTGCCGCCCTCCGCGACGTGCGGGGCCCAGCCCTCGTAGTCGCCGCCGGCGTGCTCGTCGGTGTGACCGCCGTCGATGAAGACGAAACCGAGCTTGCCGCCCCAGGCCGCGGCGACCTGCGGGGACCGGCCCACGATCGCGATCACGTGGTCCTCCAGACCGGCCTTGTGCAGGGTCCGGCGGAAGGTGGGCAGCGTGTCCATCAGGCCGACCTCCGGGTCCACGACCGTCGGGTCGTGGTACTCCCAGCCCGGCTGCTGCTCCTCACTGCCTCGGTGGTGGTCGACGGTGATCGCCGCCACGCCGGCCTCGCGGGCGGCGTCCGCCAGCAGGATCGTGGACCGGCCGCAGTACGTCCCGACCTCCAGCAGCGGCAGCCCGAGCCCGGCCGCGGCCGCGGCCGCCTCGTACAGCGCGAGCCCCTCCCGTACGGGCATGAACCCCTTGGCGGCCTCGAAGGCGGCGAGGGTCTCCGGCTTGGGGTGGGCGGCCATGGGTTCCTCCTGAGCTGCGACTGGTCGGCCCATGCTGCCCTACCGTCGGGTAGGGGTCCATGCCGGGGCCCGGGGCGGGCGTACCGGCTGGGCCTGGCGGGGGACGGCGCGCGGTGCGCCCCGTTTCGCTCCGCAGGCTTTACTTCCTATTTGCGTACTTTGACCGCCATGAACAAGCTCGGAATCCTCGCAGGCACAGCCGCGGCCCTCGCGACGATCGTCGTCGCGATCCCCGCCACCGACGCCCACGCGCAGTCGATCGTCCTGTGCAGTCAGACGGCCCTCAGGACCGCCATCACCCAGGCGAACGCCGCCCCCGGCCCCAACACCCTCTTCCTCGCCCCCGGCTGCACGTACAACCTGACCGCATCCGACAACCCCGGCAACGGCCTGCCGATCGTCACCAGCGACATCACCATCGTCGGCAGCCTCCTCGGCACCCAGAACGTCATCAGGCGCCAGTCGGCGACCGCCTTTCGCATCTTCGAGGTCCAAGGGCCGAACGGACGCCTGACCCTCAACAGCCTCACCGTCCGCGACGGCCGCTCGGACAGCAGCGGCGGCGGGGGAATCCAAAACAACGGCGGCGCGCTCACGCTCAACTCCGTCGAAGTGACCAGGAACCTCTCGGACTTCAGTGGAGCCGGCGGAGGCGTCTACAGCAGTGGGGCGCTGACCATCCGCAACAGCACCGTGAGTTTCAACCGATCCACCAACAACGGTGGCGGCCTCTTCTCGGTCGGCACCGCGACGCTCTCGAACGCCACCATCACCGGCAATACGGCCAGGGACAGCGGCGGCGGGATGGACGTGAGGGGCAGTCTCAACCTCACCAACAGTCGCGTGACCGACAACGCCAGCGACGACGCCGGCGGCATCCTGTCCTTCGCCCTGACGGGCACCATCACCGACACCCTCATCCGAGGCAACACCATCGCGGGCGACAACTTCGTGGGCGGCGGCATCCTGAATGAGAGCGGCAGCACGCTCACCCTCGAACGGGCCACCGTCTTCGCCAACAGGGCTCTCGGGAGCGGCAGCCAAGGCGGCGGCATCGCCAACGCCGGTGCCGGCAACACGGTGAACCTCAGGAACAGTTCGGTCTCCTACAACTACGCCAGGTCCGCCCCGGGCGGCATCCTCAACAACGGCGGCACCGTCTCCCTCACCGCAACCCCCGTCGAGGAGAACCACCCGACCAACTGCACTCCGAGCGTGCCGGCGGTGACCGGCTGCACGAACTGACCGAAGACGGGCCGATTGCGTGATTCAGGCCACCTGTCCGCAGCCGGGCGATTACGCTCGGCTACGGAACCACAACTGGCTTGGGGGTGACCGTCCATGGTCAGCACGCGCGATCTCGATCCCAGCGCCTCACCGTTGGACTACTACGGCTACGAACTGCGTCGGCTGCGAGAGGCCGCAGGGCTGAAGCAGGCGCAGCTGGGCGACGTCATCTACTGCACGGGCTCGCTGATTGGGCAGGTGGAGACCACGCGAAGGGTTCCGACCCGGGACTTCTCGGAACGGGTCGACGCGGCGCTGGGCACGGACGGGCATTTCTCCCGGCTGGTGGGGCTGGTCCTGCGGAGCGTGCTGCCGACGTGGTTCCAGGCGTACGCGGAGATGGAGGCTCGGGCTGCTTATCTCTCGACGTACCAAGCGCAGTTGGTGGACGGACTCCTGCAGACGGAAGCGTATGCGCGCGCGGTGCTGGGGGTGTGGAGTGAGGAAAACCTCGACGCGAGGGTCGCTGCCCGAATGGAGCGTCAGCGCATCCTGGACCGCGAGAATCCGCCACTGATGTGGGTGGTGCTGAACGAGGCCGTACTGCACCAGGAGATCGGTGGCCGAGAGGTCATGCGGAATCAACTCGCCCACTTGTTGGCCCTGCGGAGGCGCGAGTGGGTGCAGGTGCAGATTCTGCCTTTCGAGGCGGGTGCCCATGCGGGGCAGCCGGGCTCGTTCAGTCTCCTGCGGTTCGACGACGACCCGGACATTGTCTATACCGAGGACTTCGTGCAGGGCCATATGACGGCCAATCCGCAGGCTCTCAGGGAAGGTTCACTCCGTTACGATCACCTGCAGGCCGCCGCACTCTCCTTGGAGGAATCGGCGGTGCGGATCGCCCGCGTAATGGAGGAACGCTATGGAGATCATCCAGAACCTGACGGGCGCACGGTGGCGTAAGTCTTCGTACAGCTCCGACACCGGCGGTCAGTGCGTCGAGTGCGCCCCCCTCGGCACCGCCGCCTGGCGCAAGGCCTCGTACAGCGGCGACACCGGCGGGCAGTGCGTAGAGATCGCCGCACAGCCCTGTCTCGTCGCCGTTCGGGATTCCAAGAACCCCGACGGGCTCGTCTTCACCGTCCACCCCGCGGCTTTCGCCACCTTCGTGAGGGCCGTCTCTGTATGATCCGCTCCCGACTGGGGGCAGGGGATCCGGGGGAGCAGAGGCTATGGAGCAGGTAGGGCCGGGGGGCCCGACGCACGTGGGGCCGTTCGAGGTCGTCGGTGTGCTCGGGCAGGGCGGGATGGGTCGGGTGCTGCTGGGCGCCGGGCCGGACGGGCGGCTCGTCGCCGTCAAGCAGGTGCTCGCGCACTTCGCGGACGACGAGGGCTTCCGGGCCCGGTTCCGGCGGGAGGTCGCCGCCTCGCGCAAGGTGTCCGGGGCCTACACGGCCGCGGTGATCGACGCCGATCCGGACGCGCCGACGCCCTGGCTCGCCTCCGTCTTCGTGGCCGGACCCTCGCTGGGGGCCGTGGTCAAGGCGGTCGGGGTGCTGCCGGAGGACGTCGTACGCCGCCTCGCGGCCGGACTGACCTCGGCCCTGGCCGAGATCCACCGGGCCGGGCTCGTCCACCGGGACCTCAAGCCCGACAACGTGCTCCTCGCCGAGGACGGGGTACGCGTCATCGACCTCGGCATCGCACGGGTCACCGAGGGCGAGGCCGAGGGCGACACCGGGCTGACGCGTACGGGGTGGGTCGTCGGTTCGCCCGCGTACATGTCGCCCGAGCAGGCCGAGGGCAAGCCGCTCACGCCGGCCAGCGACATCTTCTCGCTCGGTTCCGTCCTGGCCATGGCGGTGACGGGCCGCAGTCCCTTCGCCGGCTCCTCCACCCTCCGGACGCTGTACGACGTGGTGCACGGCGAGCCGGACCTGAACGAGGTCCCGGCGGGGTTGCGCGACCTCGTCGCGCGCTGCCTGGCCAAGGACCCGGAGGCCAGGCCGTCCCCGGCGCAGCTGCGCGAGCTGATCGGGCCGGTGACCCCGGCGGGGCGGCAGTGGCCCTCCGCCGTGTACGGGATGCTCGCCGCGCAGCGGGCGCGGATCGACGGGCTGCTCGGCGGCGGCCCGGCCGCCGAACCGGAGCCGTCGCCGCCCGCCCCGGAACCCACGCACGTGCCCGCACCCGTACCCGTACCTGCCCCCGTACCGAAGGTTCCGCCCGTTCCGCCCCGTCCGACGGAACCGCCCACCGAGCCGAGCTCGCGGCCGCGGAGCCCGTGGCGCGACAGGCGCCGGATCACGGCCCTGGCGGCCGCCGCCGTGCTGCTGGTGGCCGGCACCGGGGTGGTGGTGTACGTACGGGACCGGATGAACGCCCCCGCCGCGTATGCGGGTCTGCCCACCTGCGCGAAGGCCGCCGACACCCTGCCGTTGGATCTGCGGGACTCCTCGCTCGACACCCGCTCCAAGGAGGCCTGGGGCGTGCGTACGGGCTGCACCTGGAACGGGCTCGACAGGACCACCTCGCCCCGCGCCCTGGTCCGTTGGGAACTCAGCCTCGGCGGGGACGCGACGCACAACACGGACGCCCAGCGGGCCCGCTTCCGGGTGGACGCGGCCGAAAAGACCGCGGCTCCGAACCTGACCTTCGGGACGGAGGCCTACTGGGGGAGCCCCAGCCTCGACTGGACGTGCGCCCTCGCCGTGCGCGAGGGCAACCTCTCCGTCTGGGTGGGCCTGTACGCGAGCCCGTACAAGACGTCGGAGTGCCAGGACAAGGCGAAGGCGGTCGCCCGCGCCGCGCTGAAGGCCGCCCCGCGACGCTGACCCGCGCCGACCGGCCCACCCCTGCGCTCTACCCGGCCGGCGGGCGCAGGCGGCAGCCGTTGCTCGTGCCGCAGCCGAGCCGGCCGCACCCCCGGCACACCCACCACGCTTCGGACCGTGGCGCCGGCCCGGTCCCGCCCCAGCGGTTGCGGCGGAGCATGACGGTGAACGGCGTCAACGCGCGCCCGCAGCGCGGGCAGTCGGGGGCGGCCATGTGGACCTTCCTCTCCCGGGCGGACCCTCTCTGTATGATCCGCTCCCGACCGGTGGAGGGGGACCAAAGGTATGGAGCGCATCGGGGCCGAAGGCCCCACGCGGGTAGGGCCGTTCAGGGTGGCCGGGATCCTCGGGCAGGGCGGGATGGGGCGGGTGCTGCTGGGCGCCGGGCCGGACGGGCGGCTCGTGGCCGTGAAGCAGGTGCTCGCGCAGTTCGCCGACGACGACGGGTTCCGCGCGCGGTTCCGGCGGGAGGTCGACGCCTCGCGGAAGGCGCCCGGTGTCTACACGGCCGCGGTCATCGACGCCGACGCGGACGCGCCGACGCCGTGGCTGGCCTCGGTGTTCGTGGCCGGGCCCTCGCTGGGAGCCGCGGTGCAGGCCGCGGGGGTGCTGCCGGAGGAGACCGTACGCCGTATCGCGGCGGGGCTGGCGACGGCTCTGCTGGAGATCCACCGGGTGGGCCTCATCCACCGGGACCTCAAGCCGGACAACGTGCTGCTCGCCGAGGACGGCGTGCGGGTGATCGATTTCGGGATCGCGCGGGCGGCGGAGCGCACGGGGGACACCGATCTGACGCGGACCGGCATGGTGATCGGGTCGCCCGCGTTCATGTCGCCCGAACAGGCCGAGGGCAGGGAACTGACCCCGTCCAGCGACGTGTTCTCGCTCGGCTCGGTGCTGGTCATGGCCGTGACGGGCAGCAGTCCGTTCGTGGGCCCGTCGACCCTGGGGACGCTCTTCAACCTGGTCCACGGCGATCCCGACCTGACGGGAGTCCCGCAGGGGCTGCGGCCGCTGGTCGAGCGGTGCCTGGCCAAGGACCCGGCCGCCCGGCCGTCTCCGGCGCAGCTCCTTGATCTCCTCGGCCCGGTCGCCGCGGCCGGCCGGCAGTGGCCGCCCGTGGTGTACCGGATGCTCGCCGCGCAGCGGGTGGACATCGAGCGGCTGCTGGGGGACCCGGACCGTACCGCGGTGGCCGTGCCGGGGCCGCCGGCCGTGGTGCCCGTACCCACGGCCGTACCGCCGGCCAAAGCCGCGCCCGTACCGCTGACCAAGGCCGTGTCCGTCGAGGAGTGGATCGTGCCGGCCCACGAGCCGGCCGCGACGTGGGCCGGGTACGCGCGGGAGCGCCGGAGCAGGGGAAGGCTCGCGGCGCTCGTCGCCGCCGGTGTGCTCGGGGTGGCCGGCATCGGAGCCGGGGCGTACGCGCTGCGACCGACGGGCGGCGGAGCCGAGCTGTCCGGCCGATCGGAGGAGCTGGGCAAGTACGCGAGGCTGGAGCCCTGTGCGGAGGCGGTGGGCAAGCTGGGGCTGCCGCGGCGCGACCAGGACAGCGACCGTCATTCCGAGCACGCCCTCGGGGCACAGACGACGTGCGCCTGGTACGACGCCAAGACGATCGGGGCGTCGCCGAGCGCCGTGGTCCAGTGGGACGTGCAGCTCAGCGACGGGGGAGCTCGTAACGCCACCGCGACCCAGCGGGAGATCTTCCGCAGGGAGGGGGCCAACAGGATCTGGGAGTCCGATCTCGGGTTCGCAGACGACGGCTACCGGGGCAATCCCGGAGCCGCCGGGGTCTGCGCCTTGGTCGTCCGCGACGGCAACCTGGTCGTCCGGGTGAGCCTCGGCGGCTCGATGCATCCCGCGGCCACCTGCCATGAGGACGCGAAGAAGATCACGAAGGCCGCGCTGGAGGCCGTGCCCCGTGTCCTGTCGGACTGAACCTTGTGGCACTGGCACTGGCACTGGCCCTGACGACCTGCGACATCGGGTTCCAGCCATGGCCCGTTATACAGACGCCCAGGGGCAGCCTAAAGTGGACAGTGGTAGGCAAGTGACACCCGGAGTCAACTTAAGGTGTTTCGGGTCGGTGAGGCCGGTGCCCCGTCCCCATGGTGTGCGTCATGGTCCAGGAACGAGGAGGCACACATGCCTCAACTTCCCTTTGCGTTTGAACCCGCGCCGGAAGCTCTCGCTGCAGCTCGTATGTATGCCGACGACTTGTTGCTGCTTCCCAACGTCTTCGGTGTCGGCGCCGCCCAGAAGGTCGTGAATGGTCAGCGCACGGACACAACCGGTGTTGTCGTGTACGTCACCAGCAAGCAGTCTTCTGCCAGCCTCGCCACGTTGGACCGTATCCCCCGGGAACTGAACGTGGGGGGCGACAGGGTCGTAACCGATGTCGTCCAAGCCGTTCAGCCGAGGCCGTGCGACGTCAGTGACGGGAAGGTGCGCCCTCTGGTGGGTGGCTGCCAGATCGGTTCCGGCAACTCGGCAGGCACCGCCGGTGGTGTGTTCTACGACCGGCGCTATCCCTGGGCCCCGGTCCTCCTCACCAACAACCACGTCCTCACTGATCCGAACACCCCCTACTCGCTCCCGATCTCGACGGCTGTCACGCAGCCTGCGGGAGGGGAACACATCGGATTCATCCAACGCATCGTGCCGTGGTGGCCCGCACCGTTCGGCGCCCCCTACGCCTTCGAGTACGTAGTGGACGCCGGGATCGTTGGATATCTGGACGGCATCAAGACGAAACCCAGCATCCTTGACATCGCTGGAAAGCACCCCTTCGCGGCCCTTCCTCCCTACCGCAACCTGAGAGTCGTCCGTCGCGGATTCCGTACCCAACTCAAAGCCGGCACGGTGGAATGCACCGGCCTCACGCTTGTCTGGGACTCCAACCATGCCGACAAGACGTTCAAGGCCGGAGTCGGCGGCACCCTGTTCGCGATCCGCTCGGATCCCCGCGAGGTTACCGCGATGGCCGGTGACAGCGGGTCACTGGTCGTGGATGCTGCAGGCGAGGCCACCCGCGGCCTGGTGTGCCTCACAGACGGACAGGATGGGGGACTCACCTACGCCTGCGACATTCTTGACGTCATGAAGGAGATGGAGATCGATACCGCCTGCAATGGCGGCATCAGGCGTATGGTGATCTTCTCCATACTGAAAAGGTTCCCCACCCTCTCCATGGCCGACCGCGAACGGCTGATCTACGAGAATTTCCGCAAATTCGCCGGCTTCCGTGCCGACTACTTGAGCCCGAACGGCGAGGGCACGCTGTCCAGCGTGCTCGGTGCTCTGTTCGCAGGGGAACCCGGGCAGGCGATCGCCGAATCCATGCTCACCGACGATGAGTTTGCCGGGCTGCTGCCCCGTGCGATCGGAACATGGCTCATCGAACCGACGGTCTTCGACATGCTGGAGTACGTGCTGCCGGACCACTTCGTGCCCGACCTGCTGGCAGCGTTCACGCGGCTCGACCGCATCCAGCCGGGCGCGATCGACACCCGCTGGCTGGCGGACGCCTTCCAGGACGGGGACGGGCGGTCGATGCGGGAAGTGCTCGATCGCAGGGTGAAGGCGCCGGAACCGGCGGGTCCCGCCGGCCGGCACGCGTAACCCGGCTTCCACGGGTGGTGGACTTCGCGGGGTTCGGTCAGGGGGCGTGTGCCCCACTGAGCGGCTGTGCGGCAAGAACACCTCGATCTGACCTTCCGTCAGATTGGAACGTGTTCTAGTCTGCCGCGCATGGGCATCGGAATCACGCAAGAGCAGCGCGAGCTGGCCGAGGCGGTGCGCGGATGGGTCGCGCGGGCCGTGCCTCCCGAAGAGGTGCGCAAGCTGCTCGACACCCCGCCGCAGACCGGGGCGCGGCCCGCCTACTGGGACGCGATGACCGAGCAGGGGCTGCTGGAACCGCACCTGGACGGCGGGACCCTGCTCGACCTGGCCGTCGTCGTCGAGGAGGCGGCCCGGGCCGCGCTGCCCGGGGCGTACCTGCCGAGCGCGCTGGCCTCCGTACTGCTGACGCGGGCCGGTGCCGAGCCCCTCGCCGGGCGGGTCGGGGCGGTCGCACTGGGGCCCGGCACCCTGACCGCCGTGGCCGTCGAGGGCGGCGGGTACCTGCTCGACGGCCTCGCGCCGCCCGTGCTCGGCGCCGGCGAGGCCGACCTCGTGCTGCTCGCGGCCGAAGCCGCGCACGGCACCCGCTGGTTCGCCGTCGACGCCGCCGCGCTGGACATCCGTACGCACGAGAGCGCCGACCCGACCCGCCCCACCGCCGAGGTCCGGGCGCGCGGGGTCACCACCACCCCCGACCGGCTGCTGGAGCTGGACGCGGCCCTGGTGCGCGACCTGGCCTGCACCCTCTTCGCCGCCGACGCCTGCGGCACCGCCGCCCGGAGCCTGCACACCGCCGCCGAACACGCCAAGGTGCGCGAGCAGTTCGGCCGGCCCATCGGGCAGTTCCAGGGCGTCAAGCACCTGTGCGCCGACATGCTGGTCCGGCTGGAACAGGCCCGGGCACTGGCCTGGGACGCCGCGCAGGCCATGGACGAACCCGCCGACGTGCGCTCGCTCGTCGCCGCCCTCGCCGCCGGGAGCGCCCTGGACGCCGCGTACTCCTGCGCCAAGGACTGCATCCAGATCCTCGGCGGCATCGGCTTCACCTGGGAGCACGACGCCCACATCCACCTGCGACGGGCGCTCGTCGCCCGCCAGCTGCTCGGGTCCGGCGACGGACACCGCCTGCGGGCCGTACGGCTCGCCGCGGGCGGCGCGCGGCGCGAACTGCGCCTGGAACTCCCGGCGGAGGCCGAGGCGTACCGGACGAAGGCCCGGACCGCCATCGAGGACGCGCGCGGGCTCGACCCGGCCGCCGCCCGCCGGATCCTCGCCCCCACCGGCTACGCGGCCCCGTACCTGCCGCCCCCGTACGGGCTCGGCGCCGGCCCCGTCGAACAGCTCGTCGTCCAGCAGGAACTGGCCGCGGCGAGGGTCAAGGTCGCCGACCTCGGGATCGCCACCTGGGTGGTGCCCTCCCTGCTCGCCTACGGCACGCAGGCGCAGCGGGACGCCTACGTCCTGCCGACCCTGCGCGGGGACGTCACCTGGTGCCAGCTCTTCTCCGAGCCGGGGGCGGGCTCCGACCTGGCCTCGCTGCGGACGAAGGCCGAGCGGACCGGGGACGGCACCTGGAGGGTCAACGGACAGAAGGTGTGGACGAGTTCCGCGCACAGCGCCGACTTCGGGATCCTGCTGGCCCGCACCGACCCGGACGCACCCAAGCACCAGGGGCTCGGCTACTTCGTCGTCGACATGAAGAACACCCCCGGCATCGACATCCGGCCGCTGAAGGAGATCACCGGCGAGGCCCTCTTCAACGAGGTCTACTTCGACGACGTGGAACTCCCGGCGGACGCCCTGGTCGGCGCGGCCGACGGCGGCTGGAAGGTCGCCCGCAACACCCTCGGCAACGAACGGGTCCACATGGCCGACCAGATGACCTTCGACACCGGCCTGGAAGCGCTCCTCGCCCACGCCGCCGACCTCGACGGGACGTACAGGGCGCGGATCGGCGCCCTCGCCGCCGAGGCGCACGCCCTGGCCTGCATCGGGCTGCGCACCACCCTCCAGCAGGTCTCCGGGCTGGAGCCGGGCGCGGGCGCATCCGTACGCAAACTCGTCCAGACCCCGCACCAGCAGCGGACGGCCGAGCTCGCGCTCGAACTGCTGGGCCCGGCGGGCGCCGTACGGGAGGGCGCGGGGGAGCGGGCGGTGCACGGCATGCTCATGTCTCGCTGCCTGACCATCGCCGGGGGCACCACGCAGGTCCAGCTCAACGTCGTCGCCGAGCGGATCCTCGGCCTCCCCAGGGACTAAGGGACCAAGGGACTAAGGGACTAGGAGTCATCGGGCATGAAGTCGCGAAAGTCGTACATCGTGGGCGTCGGCATGACGAAGTTCGAGAAGCCGGAGTCGCGGGACTGGCAGTACTGGGACATGGCGAAGGAGGCCGGGACCGCGGCGCTCGCCGACGCGGGCGTGGACTACGGGCTGGTCGAACAGGTCCCGGTGGGCTACTGCTTCCAGGCCTCCACCGCCGGCCAGCGGGCCGCGTACGAGCTGGGACTGAGCGGGGTCCCCGTCTACAACGTCAACAACAACTGCGCCACCGGCTCGACGGCGCTGATGATGGCGCGGCAGTTCGTGGAGGGCGGACTGAACGACTGCGTGCTGGCGCTGGGCTTCGAGAAGATGAAGCGCGGAGCGCTGGGCGGCGGGGCGGACGGCGGCGACTTCACGACCTCGCCGGTGGCCCGCCACTACGGGATCATGGCCGCGGGCCACGGCTTCGAGATGTCCCCGCCGACCGCGCAGATCTTCGGGAACGCGGCGCGGGAACACATGGAGCGGTACGGGACCACGGCCGCGCAGCTCGCGGCGGTGGGCGCGAAGAACCACCGGCACTCGGCGAACAACCCGAACGCGCAGTTCCAGGACGTGTACTCGGTGGAGGAGATCCTGGCGGCGAAGGAGATCCACGCACCGCTGACGAAGCTCCAGTGCTCGCCGACCTCGGACGGGGCCGCGGCGGCGCTGGTGGTGTCGGAACGGTTCGTGGTGGCGCACGGGCTGCACGACAAGGCGGTGGAGATCGTCGCCCAGGCGATGACCACGGACACGGAGGAGTCGTTCGCGTCGGGCTCGTGCATCGACGTGGTCGGCAAGCCGATGACCGTGGCGGCGGCGCGGCGGGTGTACGAGGACTCGGGGCTCGGCATCGAGGACGTGGACGTGGTGGAACTGCACGACTGCTTCTCGATCAACGAGCTGCTGACGTACGAGGCGCTGGGCATGTGCGGGGACGGGGCCGCCGGGAAGCTGGTGGAGTCGGGCGCGACCACGTACGGCGGGCGGTGGGTGGTCAACCCCTCCGGGGGCCTGATCTCCAAGGGGCATCCGCTCGGCGCGACGGGGCTGGCGCAGGCGGCGGAGCTGGTGTGGCAGCTGCGGGGGGAGGCCGGCCCGCGGCAGGTCGACGGTGCGCGGGTGGGCCTTGCCCACAACATCGGGCTGGGCGGTGCGGCGGTGGTGACGTTGCTCCGGAAGTGACGGCGCGCCGCCGCTGCCGGGGGCTCTGCCCCCGGCCCCCCGCGCCTCAAGCGCCGGCGAGGCTGAAAGAGCGGGGGCTCGGGGGCGGAGCCCCCGCAGCGGCGCCGCACCCGCGCAGCCGCGCGACCGTCACAGCCGGAAGACGCCGCGCCAGGTCCACCCCGCGGCGAGGACCGCTTCGCGGAGGGGGGTCTTCACCGCCGCCGAGCTGAAGCCGGACTCCGGGACCATGCGGCGGCGGCCGTCCGGGCCCCTTTCGAACGTCCACCGCTTGGAGAAGGAGTTGACGGGACCGCGGATGTGCTTCAGGTTCCCGCCGTCGAGCGACCGCTCGCCCGGCTCCAGGCGTTCCCACCGTTCGTCCAGCGTGCGCACCTCGCGGGCCCGTGCGTCCAGGCGCAGCAGGGTGTGGCCCCGCACGGGGTGCGGGCCGCCCCGCGGGAGCCGCCACACCGCCACCAGCTGGGCGCCTTCCTTCGCGGTGCCCTCGCGCAGGACGAACGGCGCGTCCGGGCCGTCGAGCGCCAGCAGCGCGGCCCGGACCTCCGCGGCGGAGCGGGGCGCTGTGCCGGGGGCGGGGCGCCGGGTGCCGGTCAGCTTGTCGAAGAGGCCCATCGGGCCAGCCTACGAAGTCCCGGCTCCCGGCGGCACGGCGCACCTGCCCGCCGGCTACCCGGCCCCCTGCCGGGCCGGCTTCAGTTCGCACCGGCCGTCCGTGCACTCCCGGCGGAGCCGGCCCCGCGAGACGGTCTCGGCCAGGCCGATCGCCCAGCACATCGGGCAGCCGCGCAGGGCGACCAGGCCGACCGGGGCGAGGAGCAGGGCGGCCGGGCCGAAGACCGGGAGCAGGGCGAAGGCCGCGATCAGCGAACCGAAGCCCACCGCGCCGCGCGCCAGGTGCCGGGGCACGGACGCGCTCGCGAAACCGGAGCCGGACGTGCCGGCGGTTGCGTCAGTGGAGGGCACGGGTGTCTCCCAGGGAGTGCTGAACGGCCGCGCGGGCCCGGTGGAGCCGCGACTTCATCGCGGCTGTGCTGAGACCGAGGGACTCCGCGGCCATCCGCCCGCTGTAGCCCTGGACGTCCCGCATGATCAGTACGCGCCGCTGGTCCGCCGGCAGGGCGGCGATGGCCTCCGCCACCCGCCCGGCCTCCAGCCGCTGCAGCACCTCGTCCTCGGCCGACATCACGGCGGTCTCCGGCAGCGGCGCCCGCTCCCGCGGCATCAGCCGGGCCCGGCGCAGGCACTCGTTGCGGACGATGCGGAACATCCACGAGGCCAGGGCGCCGGACGCGCGCAGCATGCCGATCCTCCGGTAGAGGATGATCAGCGCCTCCTGGGCCGCGTCCTCGGCGTCCTCGCGCGACGCGCACAGCGAGTGCGCGAAGCGCCGTACGTTCGGGTGCGATCCGGTGACCAGGGCGGTCAGCGAGTCGAGGTCACCGCCCTGCGCGGCGACGATCAGCGCCTCACCGGGCCAGTCCGTGCGGTCAGCCACGGGTCCGGCCCCGTCCGCGGCGACGCAGTACGAGGACGCACGTGCAGAGCAGGACGAGCGCACCGGCACCCACGAGAACAGCGGTCACGACAACCTCCAGGTCATGTGCCGACCTTGGCACCGGCACGTACACACAAGAGGCGCGACCCCCGGATAAGGATTCACCCCAGGGCCGGGTCGACCACCGTCTCGCCCATCGAGGCGCGGCGGATCGAGTCCGCCAGGTCCTCGATCGGGCCGTCGCGCAGGATCAGGCCCGCCGCCCCGGCGGCGAGCGCGGAGGCGGCCAGGCCGGGGTGCGCCGAGCCCGTCAGGACGAGGATCCGGCACTCCGGGTCCTCCGCCAGCAGGGCCGTCACGGCCCTGACCTCCTCGACCAGCGCCACCGCCGGCCGGGCCGTCAGGTCCCGCACGACCTCGATGTCCGGCACGAGGCCGAGCTGGAGCGCCAGGGCCGGGTTGTGCGGATCCAGCAGGACCCGTAGGGCGCGGACCTGGCGGTGTTCCACGGGCATTTCGTCCACCTGGAAAGCTTATCTGACGCGAAGTCAGGAGTCTTCCCGGCTGGTCTTCCCAACTGTGGGGGCGTGCGTTATACATTCCCTCACCGGCCGGTCCTAGAACGCGTTCTAGAACCGGCCCCCGTATACGACCTCGGTGCGGCCGACGGTGCGGACGGCCGCACCGAGGTCTTCCAGGGCAGCGACACGCCAACGACAGGGAGCCGCATCCTCATGCCGATCGATGCCGCCAGGGCCCTCGCCGCCGACCCCCGCAAGGGGGACATCGGCTGGGACCACAAGGACATCCAGCTCTATCACCTCGGCCTCGGCGCGGGCCTGCCGGCCACCGACCCGGACGAACTGCGCTACACCCTCGAATCCAAGCTCCACGTCCTCCCCAGCTTCGCGACCGTCGCCGGCGCCGGCATGGCCATGATGGGCGGCCTCGCCGCCCCCGGCATCGACGTCAACCTCGCCCACGTCCTGCACGGCGGCCAGTCCATCGAGCTGCACCGGCCCATCCCCGTCAAGGGCAACGCCACCTCCTGCGCCAAGGTCGCCGCCCTCTACGACAAGGGCAAGGCGGCCGTCATCGTGCTGCGCACCGAGGTCGCGGACGCCGACGGGCCGCTGTGGACCAGCGACGCGCAGATCTTCGTACGGGGAGAGGGCGGCTTCGGCGGCGAGCGCGGCCCCTCCGCCAAGGAGGAGCTGCCGCAGCGCGCCCCCGATCGGGTCGAGGAGCGGCACATCCGCGAGGACCAGGCGCTCCTCTACCGCCTCTCCGGCGACTGGAACCCCCTGCACGCCGACCCCGAGTTCGCCAAGCTGGCCGGCTTCGACCAGCCCATCCTGCACGGCCTGTGCTCGTACGGGATGACCCTCAAGGCCGTCGTCGACACGGCGCTCGGCGGGGACGTCTCCCGCGTCCGCGCCTACCGCACGCGCTTCGCCGGGATCGTCTTCCCGGGCGAGACGCTCCGCATCCGGATGTGGCAGGAGCCCGGCCGCGTCCTGGTGTCGGTGACCGCCGTCGAACGGGACGACGCGCCGGTCCTCGCCGACACCGTCGTCGAACACTCGTAGTCGTACGCCCTTAAGGAGCCGCACCGTGCGCGCAGCACTGCAGAGCGAGATCGGCCAGGACAAGCTCGAAGTCGTCGAGGACATGGAGGCCGTGGGCTTCGGCCCCGGCAAGGTCAGGATCCGCATCAAGGCCACCGGCCTGTGCCACTCCGACCTCTCCGCGATGAGCGGCGTACTGCCCCAGCCCGCCCCCTTCATCCCCGGCCACGAGGGCTCCGGCGTGATCGTGGACGTCGGCGACGGGGTCACCAGCCACAAGATCGGCGACCGCGTCCTCGTCTGCTGGCTGCCGCCGTGCGGGCACTGTCCCTCCTGCAAGCGCGGCCAGGGCCACCTGTGCCTGGAGGCCTTCGGGAACGTCGCCACCCCCAACTTCAAGCGGGCGGCCACCGACATCTTCGGCTTCGCCGGCACCGGCACCTTCTCCGAGGAGATGGTCGTACCGGCCGCCTGCGCCATCCCGATCCCCGAGGACCTGCCCTTCGACATCGCGGCGCTGATCGGCTGCGGCGTCACCACCGGGCTCGGCGCGGCCATCAACACCGCCAAGGTGGAGGCCGGCTCCTCGGTCGCCGTCATCGGCTGCGGCGGCGTCGGCATATCCGTCATCCAGGGCGCCAAGGTCCAGGGCGCCGCCCAGATCGTCGCCGTGGACCCGGTCCAGTCCCGGCGCGAGGCGGCACTGCGGTTCGGCGCCACCGAGGCGGTCTCCCCCGAGGAGTTCGCCGACGCCAAGAACCGGATCACGGCCGGCGAGGGCTTCGACTACGTCTTCGAGGTCGTCGGCAAGTCCGCGACCGCGCAGAAGGCGTACGAGATGACGCGCCGCGGCGGCTCCGTCGTCATCGTCGGCGCGGGCGCCCTCGACGACAACTTCCAGATCAACATGTTCTCGCTGTTCTTCGACGAGAAGAAGATCCTGCCGTCGATGTACGGCGGCGGCGACGTGCTCCGCTCCTACGAGCGCACCATCGCGCTCTGGCGGGCCGGCCGCATCGACCTGGAGAACCTGATCACCCACCGGGTGAGCCTCGCCGAGATCAACGAGGCACTCGACCAGATGCGCACGGGCGTCGCCCTGCGCACCTGCATCGAACTCTGACCCCTTCTCTGACCCGTTCTCTGACCCGTTCTGCCGATTCCGAGGGGAAACGTACGGATGTCACTGCCACTTGAGGGACTCTCCGCCATCGTCACGGGCGCGGGCCGCGGGCTCGGCCGGGCCGAGGCGATCGAGCTCGCCCGGCTCGGCGCGAGCGTGGTCGTCAACGACTTCGGCCAGCCCGGCCGCGACGGCTCGGGGGAGGCCTCGGCCGCCCCGGCGGAGGAGGTGGCCGCGGAGATCCGCGCGGCGGGCGGCCGGGCGGTCGCGCATCTGGGCGACGTGGCCGACTTCGAGCAGGCGCGCGAGCTGGTCGAGCTGGCCGTGAGCAGCTTCGGGAAGCTCGACATCCTGGTCAACAACGCGGGCATCCTGCGTGACCGGATGGTCTTCTCGATGTCGGAGGAGGAGTGGGACTCGGTGATCCGGGTCCACCTCAAGGGCCACTTCAACACCACCCACTTCGCCTCCGTGCACTGGCGCGAGCGCTCGAAGGCGGTGGGCGGCCCGGTCTACGGCCGGATCGTCAACACCTCCTCCGAGGCCTTCCTCGGCGGCTCGGCCGGCCAGCCCAACTACGCGGCGGCCAAGGGCGGCATCGTGGGCCTGACCACCTCGACCGCCCTGGCCCTCGCCAAGTACGGGGTGACGGCCAACGCCATCTGCCCGCGCGCCCGCACCCGGATGACCGAGGACGTCTTCGCCGGCTTCGAGGTCCCGGAGGACGGCAAGCTGGACGCCCTGGCCCCCGAGCACGTCTCCCCGCTCGTCGGCTACCTGGCCTCGCCCGCCTCCGCCAAGGCCAACGGCCAGCTGTTCGTCGTACACGGCGGCATCGTCGTCGTCATGGAACGGCCGAAGGTGGCCGCCAAGTTCGACACGGGCAAGGAGGCCTTCTCCTACGAGGAGCTCGACGAGGTCCTGACCCCGCACTACGACTCCCGCCCGGCGAACGAGACCTTCGCCGCGACGGAGGTCCTGGGCCTCAAGCACGCCTGACCCGCCTGACCGGCCTGACCCGCCTGCCGGGACCGCCGCCGCGCCCCGCCCCCTACCGCCCCGACAGCGGAGCCTGCTGGAGGGGCACCGGGCGGGGCGGGGCCGGCGGCGGATCCAGCCGGACCGGCGGGGGAGGGGAGACCGGCAGGGTCAGGCCGAGGATCCCGCACGGCACGTCCGGCGTCGCGTACGGGAGGTGCAGGCGGCCCTGCGGACTCCACAGCCCGGCACCGCCGAGCCAGCCGGCCGGGGCGGCCAGCCGGAACACGTGCCGGTCGGCGGGACGCCACAGGGCGATGTCCCCCTCGGGCAGCCGCAACGCCACCCCGCAGGTCTCCGGCATCAGGGCCTGGCCCGGCTGCACGGCGAAGGGGAGCGCCTCCCCGAGCCGCAGACACTCCGGGAAGCGGACCGGACGCGAGCTGCCCAGCACCCCCCAGCCCAGGCGCGGGTCGCCCGGGGCGTCGGAGCGGATCAGCAGCAGCCCGCTGTCCGGATCCGCCAGCAGCAGCCGGTCGTCACTGTCCTCGGCGATCTGCAGCAGCGGGGAGACCTCGCCGCGCCCCAGGTCCACGGCGACGGCCTTGGTCGTGCCCTCCAGCTCCCGGTCCAGAGCCAGCAGCCGGCCCACCCGGTCCAGCCACACGCCGCCGGAGCACCGCCCCGGGATCCGGGCGACCGGCTGCGGCCCGAAGGAACACCCGGCCACCTGCCACACCGTGGTCACCCCGTCCGCGGTGGCCAGCGCGAAGGCGTCGGAACCGTCCGGGGACGGTGGGAGCAGCCGCACCCGTACGCCCTCCTCCGCGTCCACCGCGCCCAGCTGGAGCTCCCCGGTGCGCGGCCCGGCCGCCGCGCCCGTCGGGTACAGCAGCGCGAAGGCGTGCCGCTCCGCGACCCGCCGGTGGATCAGCACCCGCCCGTCGGTCAGCGGCAGCACCTCACTGTCGGCCTCCTCGGGCTGCGCGAGCGGCAGCGGAACCGCGTACGGCTCGGGCCCGGCCAGGGTCCAGCGCTCCACGAAGCGCGCCTCTCCCTCCCCGGCCAGCCGGGCGGCGTACGACCCGTCCGCCGCGATGGTGAACGGGGCCATGGTCGTCATTTCGATGGCACAGACAGACATCCGTGCGTCACCTCCGGAGGGGAAGCTAGTTTTCGGGCTTCCTGCCGAACAACACGACCAAGGCGGCTTCACACATACGGGTGTCCGGGTGGCGATTCGTTTGTGGTGGACGAGGCGATTGTGCTGTGCGATATCGGGGCGTTTAGGGTGAGGCGAAGTGAGGTATTCCTTACCGGATGCCCGGATCGGCCCTCTGTCCCCACCCCCAGGATTCGTCACATGTCCTTGCGACGCCGCGGAACCGCCGCCGTCGCCCAGGGCGGCGAGGAGTTCGGCGAGGCCGCCGCGAAGACCGCCGCGTTCGGGACCACCGCCGCGCCCGGCCGGTTTCCGCGCACCGTCGCCCACGCCATGCGCGCCAAGCCTCAACCTGGAAGCGATCAACGCGCTCAAGACCCGACCTGATCCTCTCCTCGGCAGCCGGCTGCGCGCCGCCGACCAGTACCCCGCGCTCACGAAGATCGCCCCGACCGTGGTCTCCAATCCGCCCCGGCTTCCCGTGGAAGGAGAACCACCTCCTGAACGCGGCCGCGCTCGACAAGAGCGCCGGGGCCGGGACCAAGCTCGCCGCCTACCAGGCCAAGGCGGAGCAGCTCGGCCACGACCTCGGCGAGAAGAAGCCGACCGTCACGATGCTGCGCTACATGCCCGGCAAGACCCGCCTGTACGCCGGGGCCTCCTTCATCGGCACCATCCTCAAGGACACCGGCCTGCCGCGCCCGCAGAACCAGCAGGTCGAGGACCTCGCCGTCGAGCTCAGCCCGGAGCGCATGGACGAGGCCGCCGCCGACTCGATCTTCACCGGCGTCTACGGGGCCAAGGACAAGACCAAGCGCGACTCGGCCGAGGCCACCCGCTGTGGAAGGGCCTGGAGCCCGTGCAGCAGGGCCGGGCCAAGGACGTCCCGGACGAGACCTGGCACCTGGGCCTCGGCGTGACCGCCGCCGACAAGGTCCTCGACGACCTGCGCGGCTTCCTGGTCCCGTAGTCCGGGCGGGTCGTGGTGACGGGGACGGTAGCCTTGGCCCGTGCCCCGTCTCTCTGAAGTCATCGCCGCGCTGGACGCTCTCTGGCCCCCCTCGCGGGCCGAGCAGTGGGATGCCGTCGGAACCGTCTGCGGCGACCCCGAAGCCGAGGTCAGCCGGGTCCTGTTCGCCGTGGACCCCGTCCAGGAGATCGCCGACGAGGCGGTGAAGCTGGGCGCCGACCTGATCGTCACCCACCACCCCCTCTACCTGCGGGGCACCACCACCGTCGAGGCCGGCACCTTCAAGGGCCGCGTCGTACACACGCTGATCAAGAACGACATCGCGCTGCACGTCGCCCACACCAACGCCGACACCGCCGACCCGGGCGTCTCCGACGCCCTCGCCGGCGCGCTCGACCTGCGGATCACCGGCCCGCTGGTGCCCGACCCGACCGACCCCGAGGGCCGCCGGGGCCTCGGCCGGCTCTGCGAACTGGACCACCCCGAGACCCTGCGCGAGTTCGCGGCCCGCGCCGCCGCCTGGCTGCCGCAGACCGCGCAGGGCATCCGCTTCGCCGGCGACCCGGACGCCCTCATCCGCACCCTCGCCGTCAGCGGAGGCTCCGGCGACAGCCTCTTCGAGCAGGTCAGGGCCGCGGGCGTGGACGCCTTCCTGACCGCCGACCTGCGCCACCACCCGGTGTCCGAGGCCCGCGAGCAGAGCCCGCTCGCCCTCGTCGACGCCGCCCACTGGGCCACCGAGTGGCCCTGGTGCGAGCAGGCCGCCGCGCAGCTCGACGCGATCTCCGAGCGCAAGGGCTGGGGTCTGCGCACCCATGTCTCGCGCACGGTCACCGACCCCTGGACGGCGCACGCGCCGTCCGTCGCACACCCTTCTATCCCTGGAGCCCCCAACTGAACGCCGAGCCCGCCGACCAGATCCGACTTCTCGACGTCCAGGCGCTGGACGTCCGGCTGTCTCAGCTCACCCACAAGCGCAAGTCGCTGCCCGAGCACGCCGAACTCGACTCGCTCACCAAGGACCTGACGCAGCAGCGCGACCTGCTCGTCGCCGCCCAGACCCAGGCGAGCGACACCGCGCGCGAGCAGACCAAGGCCGAGCAGGACGTCGACCAGGTGCGCCAGCGCGCCGTCCGCGACCAGCAGCGGCTGGACTCCGGCGTCGGCATCTCGGCCCGGGACCTGGCGAACCTTCAGAGCGAGGTCGTCTCCCTCGCCAAGCGCCAGGGTGATCTGGAGGACGTGGTCCTGGAGGTCATGGAGCGCCTGGAGGCCGCGACGGAGCGCGTCACCGAGCTCACCGAGCGCGTCTCCGCCCTGGAGGCCAAGGTGGCGGACGCCACCGGGCGCCGGGACGCGGCCACCGCCGAGATCGACGCCGAGGCCGCGAAGGTCACCAAGGACCGCGAGGTCATCGTCACGTCCATGCCGACGGACCTGATGGCCCTGTACGAGAAGATCCGCGTCAAGCAGGGCGGGGTCGGCGCCGCGCGCCTGTACCAGCGCCGCTGCGAGGGCTGCCGGCTGGAGCTCGACATGGCCGAGGTGAACGAGATCAAGGCCGCGGCCCGCGACCAGGTCGTACGTCACGAGAACTGCGGCCGCATCCTGGTCCGTACGGCGGACTCGGGCATCTGATGCCGATGCTCGCCGGGTTCGTCGTGGAGGCGGACGGCGGGTCCCGGGGCAACCCGGGACCCGCCGGCTACGGCGCGGTCGTCCTCGATCCGGCGACGGGCGAGACGCTGGCCGAGCGTGCGGAGTACATCGGCGTCGCGACGAACAACGTGGCGGAGTACAAGGGCCTGATCGCCGGGCTCAAGGCGGCCCGCGAGCTCGCGGCGGACGCGCGGGTCCTGGTGCGGATGGACTCCAAGCTCGTCGTCGAGCAGATGTCGGGCCGCTGGAAGATCAAGCACCCGGACATGAAGCCCCTGGCGGCGGAGGCGGCGAAGATCCTTCCGCGCGCCCAGGTGACGTACGAGTGGATCCCGCGCGAGAAGAACAAGCACGCGGACCGGCTCGCCAACGAGGCGATGGACGCGGGCAAGCGCGGCAAGCAGTGGGAGCCGTCCGACTCCACGGCCGCGCTGGACGCCTCGGCGGCGCGGAGCCTGGCGGGGCCTGTTCCGTCCGGCCCGCCCGGGGACGCCGCGGCGGGCGCCGCAGCCGTCCGGGCCGCCCTCGCCGCCGGAGGCGTCACGTCTTCACGCGATGCGGCCGGGCCGGCTCCGGCTGCCGCCGACACGCTCTTCGTCCCGGACGGGACGCGCGTCGCCGACCGGGCTCCTGCGGCCGACGCGCCCGCCCGGGGCCAGGGCTGGGGCCCGGACATGGGTGCGCCGGCCACCTTCGTGCTGCTGCGGCACGGGGAGACCGCGCTCACCCCGCAGAAGCGCTTCTCCGGCAGCGGGGGGTCCGACCCCGAGCTGTCCCCGGCCGGCCGCCGCCAGGCCGCCGCCGTGGCCGAGGCGCTCGCCGCGCGCGGCACAGTCCAGACGGTCATCAGCTCGCCGCTGCGCCGCTGTCGCGAGACCGCGCAGGCGGTCGGCGACCGCCTCGGCCTGACCGTGACGGTCGAGGAGGGGCTGCGCGAGGTGGACTTCGGTGCCTGGGAGGGCCTGACCTTCGCCGAGGTGCAGGAGCGTTTCCCGGACGACCTCCAGGCCTGGCTGGACTCCCCGAGGGCGGCGCCCACGGGCGGCGGCGAGAGCTTCACGGCCGCCACCCGGCGGATCGCGGCCACGCGTGACCGGCTGCTGGCCGTGCACGCGGGCCGTACGGTCCTGCTCGTCACCCACGTGACCCCGGTCAAGATCCTGGTCCGCCTCGCCCTGGGGGCCCCGCCGGAAGCGCTGTTCCGCATGGAACTGTCGGCGGCCTCGCTCTCGGCCGTCGCCTACTACGCCGACGGCAACGCCTCGGTCCGTCTGTTGAACGACACGTCGCACTTGCGGTAGCCCCCGCGGGTTGGCTGCGCCGCTTGGGCGGGGTGGGGGCCGGTTGTGCCGGGGTCGGGCGCGGGTTGGCTGCGCCGCTTGGGCCGGCGTGCGGGGGGGCCGGTTGTGCCGGGGTCGGGCGCGCGCCGGGGTGTCTCCTCGGGCGCCGAACGTGTCGGGGGGTCGGAGAGATCGGCCTTGTTGTGTTCGGCGCCCTGCGGGGACACCCCGACACACACCCGACCCCGTCCCAACCGGCCCGGCTGTGACTCCAACCCCTCGGCACCATCCAGCTCGCCGCACCAAATTCAGCCTCCGCCGCACGATCCAGCCCCTCCGGCGTTTGAGGAGCGGGGTGCGGGGCGGAGCCCCGGTCTTTGAGCCGCACTGTTCGGCCTTGCCGCACCACTTCGGCCTCCGCCGCACGAATTCAGCCCCTCCGGCGTTTGAGGAGCGGGGTGCGGGGCGGAGCCCCGGTCTTTGAGCCGCACTGTTCGGCCTTGCCGCACCACTTCGGCCGCCGCACAAATTCAGCCCCTCCGGCGTTTGAGGAGCGGGGTGCGGGGCGGAGCCCCGGTCATTGAGCCGCACCATCGGCCTTGCCGCACCACTTCGGCCTCCGCCGCGGCGCGGGATGCGGGGCGGAGCCCCGGTTTTTGAGTCGCGCCATCCGGCTTCGGCGCACCGGCGCGGGGGCCGCCCCGGACCGGAGAAAGCGGTTCGGGGCGGAAGGGGCAGACGAGCCGGCCTGTACGCCGGGTTCTGTCACCCGGTGACCTCGCGGTCGCCGGGGAGACGGCCATCCATCTAGGACCGGTGTTGCCACCGGCCTCGTGCGGTCTACCCGCGAACTCGGGCGGGCAGCCCTCGATCGTTCGCGCAGACCCGTCCAAGGACGGATCCTCTTGACCTTGCTCCGGGTGGGGTTTACCTAGCCGCCTGAGTCACCTCAGGCGCTGGTGGTCTCTTACACCACCGTTTCACCCTTACCGGGGACCGAAGTCCCCGGCGGTCTGTTTTCTGTGGCACTGTCCCGCGGGTCACCCCGGGTGGGCGTTACCCACCACCCTGCCCTGTGGAGCCCGGACGTTCCTCGGCGGGATCCGAGGATCCCGACGCGGCCGCCCGGCCGACTCGTCTGCCGTGGTGGACATGTTACCCGGGGCGATGGCCACGCTTGACCTTGACGCAACGGCAGGGTTTCTACTGGGCTCATGCGGATCGGAGAGATCGCCGCGGTCGTCGGGGTCACCACCCGGGCGATCCGGCACTACCACCATGTCGGGCTGCTCCCGGAGCCGGAGCGGCGCCCCAACGGATACCGGGCCTACAGCGTCCGTGACGCCGTCCTGCTCGCCCGCGTACGCCGCCTCACCGAGCTCGGGCTGAGTCTCGACGAGGTGCGCGACGTGCTCGCGGACGACGCCGGGCGCGAACTGGCCGACGTACTCGAAGAGCTCGACGCCGACCTGGCCCGGCAGGAGGCCGAGATCGCGGAGCGCCGGCGGCGGCTCGCGGTGCTGCTCGCCGCCGGGCCGGGGGAGGGCGAGCCCCTGTCGCCCGCGCTCGCCGAACTGCTGGCGAAGGCGCCCGCGACCGACTCCCCGACCGCGGCCAAGGACCGCGAGCACCTGATCCTCCTCGACGCGGCGGGCACGGGCGGCCAGGAGGTCTACGCCGCCCTCGGGCCGCTCGCCGCGGACCCCGCCGTGCTCGCCCTGTACGAGAGCCTCGACGAGCTCGCCGACGCGCCCGTCGACGACCCGCGGATCGGCCCCCTCGCGGAGCGGCTCGTGGCGGCCGTCCCCGACGAGGTGTTCGCCGCGATCCCCGCCGACGGGACGGTCGTGGCCGGGTTCAAGGAGGCGCTGCTCGCCGAGTACGCGCCCGCGCAGGCGGAGGTCGTCCGCCGCGTCATGGAGGCGTTCATCGAGAGGGGGCGGGGATGACCCGCATACGGGCGGCGCGGATCGCCGTCAGCGCCGTGGTGCCGGCGGAGCTGGCGCTCGTGGTGTGTCTGGCGGCCGGGATGCGCGTGGCGGGCTGGGCGCTCGCCGCTACCGAGGTGGTCCTCGTCGCCGTGCTGACGCTGGAGGCCTGGGTGCTGCACGGCCTCTACGCCGCCGGGCGGGCCCGCGGCGCGGGGCGCGGGGAGGCCTTGCGGGAGGCCGTGCGCGCCGTGGTCCCGGTCCAGGTCCGGCGGCTGCTGCGGCACGAGCTGCGCGCCCTCGCCGCCCTCGGGAGGTGGACCGTGCGCAGGCGGCACGGGGTGCGCCCGGGCGACCTCGCCGTCGCGTACACGGGACCGCAGACGGCCATGATGTACGGGATGCTCTTCGTCTCGGTGGTCGAGACGGTTGCCCTGGCCTTCCTCATCCCCTGGCCGGCCGTCCACCGGGTGGTCCTCGTGCTCGACGTGTACGGGATCCTGATCGTGCTCGCCCTGCACGCCGCCTGCGTCACCCGGCCGCACGTGGTCCGCCCGGACGGGTCCCTGCTGATCCGCTACGGAGCCCTCTTCGACCTCGCCGTACCGCCGGACGCGGTGGCCTCGGTACGGGTGGAACGCCGCTACCCCGAGGGCCGGCTGGTCACGCTGTCGCAGGACGGGGTGCTCGACCTGATCGTCGGCAGCCAGACCACGGTGACCCTGGAGCTGAACCGGCCGCTGCGCTTCACCCGCCCGCTCGGTGCCACGGCCGAGGCGCGGACCGTCCGCTTCCACGCCGACGACCCGCGCGCGCTGGTCACCGCCCTGCGCCGGCAGCCGGCCACGTCTTAGACGGGCGCGAAGAGGATTTTCGCCGTGCCGAGGCCGGCCTCCGTCAGCCGGACCCGGATGCGGTCGCCCAGCGGCAGTGCCAGCGTGGCGGACTCGCAGCGTCCGACGACCGCCGGGTCCTCCAGGTGGACCGTGCCGACCAGCGGCTCGTGGTCGTTGACGTCGATGACCGTGGCCTCGAAGGTCTCGCCGACGCGGTCCTTGAGCACGGCCGCCTCGACGAGGTCCACGGACTCCCGCTCGATCGTGTTCGCCAGCCGGGTGCCCTCCGCCATCTCCCGGGGGAGCGTGTCCAGGGCCGCCACGGCCCACTGCGGGGGCTCGGCCCCGGCGGCCGCCGCCACGCACAGCTCGCCGGCGTACCGGTCGGCGAGCCGGCGCAGCGGCGCGGTGCAGTGGGCGTACGGGGCCGCCACCGCGGAGTGGATCGCCGGGTCGGGGGTCTCGCCGCCGGTGAAGACGGTGTAGCCCGCGCCGCGCAGCAGGGCCGTGCACTCCTGGAGGAAGGCGGCGTGGGCGGGGCGGTGCGGATCGAGGGAGCGCACGAGTTCGGCGTACGGGACGTGGTGCGGCCAGTCGATCCGCAGGGCCTTCGCCGCCCGGCGGAGTCTGCCGACGGCGCCGTCGGGGGCGCTGGGCAGCGTACGCAGGATGCCCGTGCCGGTGGCCAGCATCAGATCGGCCGCGGCCATGCCGGTCATCAGGGAGATCTGCGCGTTCCAGCCGTCCGCGGGGAGCGGGGCGCGGTAGGCCAGGGAGTACGTGCCGTCGTGCTCGAGGACCTCCTGCTCGGGCACGTTGAGCGAGATGCCGCCGCGCTCCTGTTCCAGGGCCTCGCGGAGCCGGCCGACGTCCTCCAGCAGGGCGAGCGGCTCCTCGGCCGTGCCGGTGTCGATGGCCTTCTGGACGCCGTCGTAGTCGAGTTTGGCGCGGCTGCGGACGAGGGCGCGCCGCACGTCGGCGGTCTCCACCCGGCCGTCGGGATCCAGGTCGAAGCGCCACAGCAGTGCGGGGCGGGTGCGGTCGGGCAGCAGGCTGGCCGCGTCCTGCGAGAGCACGGCCGGGTGCAGCGGGACCCGCTCGTCGGGGAAGTAGAGGGTGGTGACGCGGCGGTGGGCCTCCGCGTCGAGCGGGCCGCCGGGGGTGACGAAGGCGGCGACGTCGGCGATGGCGTAGTGGACGCGGTAGCCGCCGGCGGGGCGCTTCGCCAGGCGCATGGCCTGGTCGAGGTCGACGGAGGACGGCGGGTCGATGGTGAAGAGGGGGATGTCGGTGCTGTCCACATCCGGGAGGCGGGGGTGCGCGGCCGCGAGGTCGGCCTCGGCGAGGACCGCCGCCGGGAAGTGCGCGGGCACTCCCAGCTCCGTCCGCAGTTCACGCAGCGCGGCCCGCAGAGCAGCCCCGTCTGCGCCGGTCATGTGCATCTGACGGCGTGGCATGGACCGAGCCTATGGGCGGGCGGCCGGGACGGCACGGCGAGCCGTCTACCCTGGCCGGGGGGCCGCATCCCCTGCGCCGTGTCGTATTGAAGGAGAACCACCGTGCTCGTGCTGCTGCCGCCGTCCGAAGGAAAGGCCGCCGGCGGCTCCGGCGCACCGCTGAAGCCGGAGTCGCTGTCGCTGTCGGGTCTGTCCCCGGCCCGTGCGGCGGTGCTGGAGGAACTGGTCGAGCTGTGCGCGGGCGACGAGCTCAAGGCGCGCGAGGTGCTGGGGCTGAGCGAGGGCCTGCGGGGCGAGGTCGCGAAGAACGTGGAGCTGCGCTCGGCGGTGGCCCGGCCGGCGGGGGAGATCTACACGGGCGTGCTGTACGACGCGCTGGGCCTGGCCGACCTGCCCGCGGCGGCGCGGGGCCGGGCGCAGGACGCGCTGCTCGTGTTCTCGGGGCTGTGGGGTGCGGTGCGGATCACCGACCGGATCCCCTCGTACCGCTGCTCTATGGGCGTGAAGCTGCCGGGGCTGGGCGCGCTCGGCGCGTACTGGCGGGGGCCGATGGCCTCCGTCATGCCGGAGGCCGCGGGCGAGGGGCTGGTCCTGGACCTGCGGTCCTCGGCGTACGCGGCCGCGTGGAAGCCGAAGGGTGAGGTGGCGGGGCGGACGGCGACCGTGCGGGTGCTGCACTCGCAGGTGGTGGACGGGGTGGAGAAGCGGTCGGTGGTGAGCCACTTCAACAAGGCGACGAAGGGCCGCCTGGTGCGTGACCTGCTGCTCGCGGGGGCCGCCCCCGGGACGCCCGCCGAGCTGGTCACGGCCCTGCGGGACCTGGGCTACGTGGTCGAGGCCGAGGCCCCCGCGAAGCCGGGCAAGGCCTGGTCCCTCGACGTGGTGGTCACGCAGATCCACCACTGACGCGCCGCCGCGCCCCGAACGCCGCCGTCAGCCTCGCCGGCGTTTGAGGCGCGGGGTCTGGGGCGGAGCTCCAGGAGGCTCGGGCGGAGCCCGGGCTAGTGGCCCAGGGGCCAGGCGACGGCGGCCGGGGTCAGGTTCGCGGTACCCGCGTAAGAGGCGCAGGCGTCCGTCAGCGTTTCCAGGAGGGTCAGCGGGTCCGGGAGCGGGTGCTCCATGCCGCGCAGCCACGTCACCGCGAGGTCACCGGGGAGGGCCGCCGGCGGGACCAGGACGTAGCTGCCGCGGCAGTGCCAGCGCAGGCCCGGGTGCTCGTCCATCGTCTCGGGGTGGCAGTCCAGTTCGCACGGCCACCACTCGTCCTCGTCCTCGGGGGTGCCGCGGGTGGCGGTGAAGAAGAGCATGCGGGCCTGCTCGCCGGTGCCGCCGGACTCGGCGACGGGGCCGACCTCGATCCCGGCCTCCAGCAGGCGGGCCAGTGCGGCGGCGCCGGCTTCCAGCGGGACGTCGAGCACGTCGTGGACCATGCCGGTCGCGGTGATGAAGTTGGCCTGGGGCTGGTCGCGCGCCCAGCGTTCGACCTGCGCGCGGTCGGTGGTCGACTGGGTCTGCCAGGCGAAGGAGATGGGGTGCCGTGCGGGCGTCGGACAGCCGATCCGGTCGCACGAACACCGGTAGCCGGCGGGATGGGCGGCGGGGGCGAGCGGCAGACCGGCGGCGGCGACGGCCAGGAGGAGCGCCTCGCGCTCGCGTGCGGGGTCCTCGGCGGTGAGTTTCCGGCGCCGGCGCAGCCACTGGGAAATCCTGCTCTGCTCGCCGCGTTTGACGCGGCCGGACTCAGACCCCATCTATCCCCTCACCTCACCGTATCCCCGGCGGACCTTCACATCGTCCCACCATCCTGCGCCCCGGGTGACCGCTCTTGACGACCGGGGGCCGGGCATGAGTGACCGGCAAACCCCCACACATCGGCTGGATCGGGGTAATTCCTCTCGGGTGGTCGCCGGCCGCGGGCGGCTAGCGGGCGGTGACGTTGGCCACCCCGCCCAGCACCCGGTCCACCAGCGCGTCCGTGTAAGCGTGCGTCAGGGGCGCGGTGCGCAGCAGCCAGCGGTACGTCAGCGGCCCGAGCAGCATCTCCACCGTCAGCCGCAGATCGGTGTCCGGCGCGAGCTGGCCGGCCTCGCGGGCCGTGCGCAGCCGGGCCTCGTAGAGGGCGAGCTGCGGCTCCAGCAGCTGCTCGGTGAAGCGGGCGCCGAGTTCGGGGTCGGTGGCCCCGGCCGCCGTCAGGGCGCGCGCGGGGGCCTCGTACTTCTCGTCGTTGAACTCGTCGACCGTGGCCCGCAGTACGTACTTCAGGTCGGCGGCGAGGTCCCCGGTGTCGGGGAAGCCGGTCCACTGGCCCTCCGTCTCCGCGTCGCCGGCGAGGGCGAGCGAGGCGTCGAGGAGGACGGCGGCCTTCGAGGGCCACCAGCGGTAGATGGTCTGCTTGCCGACGCCCGCGCGGGCGGCGATGGCCTCGATGGTCAGCTTGTTGTAGCCGACCTCCCCGACCAGGGCGAGCGCGGCGTCGAGGATCGCGCGCCGGGAGCGGTCGCTGCGGCGGGTGGCGTCAGGGGTCTTGGTCATGACTCGAACCTATCAATGCGAGACGTCTCGTCTTCCTATGGTTGCGTAAACCACCCGGTCAGTTCACTGTGTCGTCCAGCGGGAGGAGAGACGATTCTCTTCCGTACTCGTCCCGAGTCGTGAAAGTCGTGAGGAGCCTTCTTTGCGCAGAGACGCCACACCCCGGCGCTACCTGATGTGCCCACCCGCACACTTCAAGGTCACGTACTCCATCAATCCGTGGATGGATCCCACGAAACCGGTGGACCTGCCCCTCGCACAAGCCCAGTGGGAAGACCTGAGGGACCGCTACCGCGCCCTCGGCCACACCGTCGAGACCCTCGTACCCGACCCCGGGCTGCCCGACATGGTGTTCGCGGCGAACGGGGCCCTGGTCGTCGACGGCCGGGTACTCGGCGCCCGGTTCGCCTACCCGGAACGGGCCGCCGAGGCCGAGATCCACCTCGACTGGTTCCGCGGCCACGGCTACCCGGACGTCCACGAGCCGTCCCACGTCAACGAGGGCGAGGGCGACTTCGCGGTCACGGCCACCTACATCCTGGCCGGCCGGGGCTTCCGCTCCAGCCCGCTCTCGCACGACGAGGCCCAGGAGTTCTTCGGCCGGCCCGTCATCGGCCTCGACCTGGTGGACCCGCGCTACTACCACCTGGACACGGCGCTCAGCGTCCTCGACGGCGACGAGATCATGTACTACCCCGACGCCTTCTCGCCCGGCAGTCAGGGCGTGCTCAGGCGCCTCTTCCCGGACGCCCTGATCGCGGACGGCCGGGACGCGACCGCCCTCGGCCTGAACGCGGTGTCCGACGGCCGGCACGTCCTGCTCCCGCAGGCCGCCACGGGCCTGCTGGCGCCGCTGCGGGACCGCGGGTTCGAGCCGATCCCGATGGACCTGGGCGAACTGCTCAAGGGCGGCGGCAGCGTGAAGTGCTGCACGCAGGAGCTGCGGCCCTAGGTCACTCCCCCTCCTCGGAGGGCGGAGGCCAGGCCTGGCCCCAGTCGGCGTCCCGCGCCGCCTTGTAGAGGTCGCCGTGGCGCTTGGTCACGTTGACCCGGGTCAGGCCCTCTCCTTCGGGGCCGCACAGCTCCAGCAGGACGAGCCCCTTCCGGATCTGCGGCTTGCGCGTGATCCGGGAGGCGGCCGGCTCCACCGGGAAGCGGGTCGCGGCGACGTAGCTGAACTTCTCGTCCTCGTACGGGAGCGAGCCGCCCTTGACCTTCCGGTGCAGGGAGGACCGGCTGACCCGCGCCGAGAAGTGGCACCAGTCCTGGCCGACCTCGATCGGACAGGTCCCGTCGTGCGGGCACGGGGCGGCGACCCGCAGCCCGGCCGCGATCAGCTGGTCGCGGGCCTCGCGGATGCGGAGGTAGCCCTCCGGCGTGCCCGGCTCGATCAGCACCACCGCCCGCCCGGCCCGCGCCGCCTCGGCGACCACCGCGGTACGGGCCTGCGGGGTCAGCTCGCCCAGCACGTACGAGACCGTCACCAGGTCGGCGTCGGGGAGGGACAGGCCGGAGCCGATCACGGCCCGCCGCCAGTCCGCGGCCCGGAGCACCGGCGAGGCCGAGGCCCGCGCCAGCTCCTGGCCGAGCTTCAGCGCCGGCTCCGCCCAGTCCAGCACCGTGGTCTGCCGCGGGCCGTCCCAGGTGGCGTCCACCGCCCAGGTCGCGGCGCCCGTACCGCCGCCCACGTCCACGTGCGAGCCCGGTGCCCAGCCCGGCGCCGCATCGGCCAGGCCGTCCAGGGCCGCCCGTACCGCCTCGAAGGTGGCGGGCATCCGGTACGCCGCGTACGCCGCCACGTCGGAGCGGTCGCGCAGGACGGGTGCGTCGGTCGGGGTCTGCCCCCGGTAGCTGGCGATGAGCCGCTCGACGGCGGCCGCGGCCTGCTTGGGCGGGAGGCCGTCGAGCAGCTCGCCGAGCGTGCGGCGGAGGGTGTCGGCGGTGGTGGGGGCGGAGGCGTTCACCTGCGAAGTTTATGTCGCAGGGTGCAGTGGCTCCGCCGGCCGGGCTGCGCCCGGCCCCGGGGCTTCGCCCCGGACCCCGCGCCTCAAACGCCGGCGGGGCCGGATGGTGCGGCGGGGCTGGATTTCCAGGGGCGGCAGAGGCCCAGGAAGGCGGTCAGGGACAGGAGGGCGCACACCAGTTGGACCACGGCCATCGGGACGGCCGTGTCCTCGCCCGCGATGCCCACCAGCGGCGAGGCGATCGCGCCGATCAGGAACGAGGAGGTGCCGAGCAGCGCCGAGGCCGAGCCCGCCGCGTGCGGGGTGCGCATCAGGGCCTGGGCGTTGGTGTTCGGCAGGACCACGCCCATCGCCGACATCAGGACGAACAGCGCGGCGGCGATCGGGGTCAGCCCGACCTCCCCGAACACCCCCGTCGACATCAGCAGCAGGGCCACCGCGGCGGCCGTGATGGTCGCGAGGCCGATCGCCAGGACCTTGTCCAGGCTGACCCGGCCGACCAGCAGCTTGCCGTTGACCTGGCCGACGAGGATCAGGCCGACGGAGTTCAGGCCGAAGAGCAGGGCGAAGGCCTGGGGCGAGGCCCCGTAGATCTCCTGCACCACGAACGGGGAGGCGGAGATGTACGAGAAGAGCACGGCGAAGGCGAAGCCGCCGGTCAGCGTGTAGCCGGCGAAGACGCGGTCGCCGAGCAGCCCGCGCATGGTCCGCAGGGCGGATCCGACGCCGCCGGTGTGCCGCCGCTCCGGCGGCAGGGTCTCGCCGAGGCTGCGCCAGACCATCAGGGTGAGGACGGTGCCGACGCCGGTGAGGACGACGAAGACGCCCCGCCAGTCGGCGAAGCGCAGCACCTGGCCGCCGATGAGCGGGGCGATGATCGGGGCGGCCCCGGATATGAGCATCAGGGTGGAGAAGAAGCGGGCCATCTCGTCCCCGTCGTACAGGTCGCGTACGACGGCCCGTGCGATGACGATCGCGGCGGCGCCGGCCAGGCCCTGGAGCAGCCGGAAGGAGATCAGCAGCTCGGCGGTCGGCGCGAGGGCGCAGATCGCGGTGGCCAGGACGTAGACGACCATGCCGGCGAGCAGGGGCCGGCGCCGGCCCCACCTGTCGCTCATCGGGCCGATCACGAGCTGGCCCAGGGCCATGCCGGCGAGGCAGGCCGTGAGGGTGAGCTGGATGGTCGCGGCGGGGCTGTTCAGGGCATCGGTGACCTGCGGCAGGGCCGGCAGGTACATGTCCATGGACAGCGGGGGGAGGGCGGTGAGCCCCCCGAGGATGAAGGTGACGAGCAGACCCGTGCGGCGTGCGGCCGTCAGGGGCTTCGTGGTGACGGGGGCGGAGGGCGATTCGGGCGACGAGTCGTGCGAGGGTGCCGTCGCGGGGCCTCTCTCCGACATGCGGAACTCCAGTCTTCTCATCTGCTTTACGCACCCCTGACCGACCCATGCTCTCAGCAATCGGAACGTCCCGGGACCGGGCGGCCGTGTGACGTACCCTGCGGGCCCATGGACGAAAGTACGAAGAAGATCGCCGTGGTGACCGGCGCCGGCTCCGGAATCGGCCGCTCCGTGGCGCTGACCCTGGCCGCGGCGGGCTGGTCCGTGGCCGTCGCGGGCCGCCGGACCGAGCCGCTCGAACAGACCGCCGCCGCGGCCGGCACCGACGCCGACGTGCTGTGCGTACGGGCGGACGTGAGCGACCCGGACGACGTGACTGCGCTGTTCGAGTCAGTGCGGGCCCGCTACGGGCGCCTCGACCTGCTGTTCAACAACGCCGGCACCTTCGGTCCGGGCGGGGTTCCGCTGGAGGACGTCACCTACGAGGCCTGGCGCTCGGTCGTGGACGTCAACCTGACCGGCGCCTTCCTGTGCGCGCAGGCCGCCTTCCGGCAGATGAGGCGGCAGGACCCGCAGGGCGGCCGCATCATCAACAACGGCTCCATCTCGGCGCACGTGCCGCGCCCGCACTCCATCGCCTACACGGCGACCAAGCACGCGATGACCGGCCTGACGAAGTCCCTGTCGCTGGACGGGCGTCCGCACCGGATCGCCTGCGGCCAGATCGACATCGGCAACGCGGCGACCGAGATGACCGAACGGATGCAGACCGGCATCCTCCAGGCCAACGGGCAGCTGGCCGTCGAACCGGTGATGGACGCCGCCGACGTGGCCCGTACGGTCCTGCACATGGCGGAGCTCCCGCTGGAGGCCAACGTGCAGTTCGCGACGGTGATGGCGACGGCGATGCCGTACATCGGGCGGGGCTAGGCCGTCTCTTTCGGTCAGCTCCGGTCCGCGGGGCCCGATCCCGGGCCGGGGCCCGGCTCCGGCGTGGCGATCCCGTGCTGTGCACGGGCCGTGAGCCGGCCCTGGAGGAAGGGGTCGGCGTCCGGGGCGTACGGGCCCCGGTGCGCGGCCAGGTGTTCCTCGATGCGCTCCCACTCGGCGACCACGGCCGGGTCGGCGGCCTTCGCGCGCGCCGCCTCCAGTACGGCCTCCACCTGATGGTGCCCCATCCCGACGGCCCCGGCGCGGACCCGGTCGACGGCGGCGCGCTCTCCCGGGGCCGGATCGTGCGGCTCGTGGGCGGCCTCCACGGCGGCCTCGTCGGGGTGCTCGGTCATCGTCGTATCCGTTCTCGCGGTGTGTGCCGGCCGTCCCGCTCGTACCCGGGCGGGAGCCGTCCACTGCGCCCGGCACGAAAGGCCTGGACCCGCACGGCACTCCGGACGATCATGGCCGCATGACCGTTACCGAGGTACTGCGCTACACGGCCTTCTCCCACGACCCCGAAGGCGGCAACCCCGCCGGGGTCGTGCTCGACGCCACCGGCCTGGACGACGGCGCGATGCTCGCGATCGCCGCCCGCCTGGGGTACAGCGAGACCGCCTTCCTGACCGCGCCGCCCGAGGGGCTCGGCGGCCCGGCGGGCCGGTCCTTCACCGTGCGGTACTTCAGCCCGAAGGCGGAGGTCCCCTTCTGCGGGCACGCCACCGTGGCCACGGCGGTCGCACTGGCCGAGCGGATCGGTCCGGGGGAACTGCTCCTCGCGACGCGGGCGGGCACCGTGCCGGTGTCCGTCACCGCCGGGGAAGGCGGGCGGCTGCGGGCCACGCTGACCAGCGTCGAGCCGCACACCGAGGAGATCGGCGCGGACGACCTCGGCGAGGCGCTGGCCGCGCTGAACTGGCCGGAGGGGGACCTGGACCCGGCGTTCCCGCCCCGGATCGCCTACGCCGGAGCCCGCCACCTGGTGCTCGGCGCCGCCACCCGGGCCCGGCTCGCGGACCTCGCGTACGACTTCGCCCGGCTGGAGGCCCTGATGCGGCGCCTGGACCTCACCACGGTCCAGCTGGTGCACCGGGCGGGGCCCGCGGAGTTCCACGTACGGAACCCCTTCCCGGTCGGCGGCGTCGTCGAGGACCCGGCCACGGGAGCCGCCGCGGCCGCCTTCGGCGCGTACGCGCGGGAGCTCGCCCTGGTCCCGGCGGACGCCGTGCTCACCCTCCACCAGGGCGAGGACATGGGCCGCCCGGGGGTCCTCACGGTGGAACTCCGCGCCGGTGACCCCCGGGTCAGGGTGGGCGGCGAAGGCGTCCGCCTGCCGTGACCGCGCACATCGGCCCCGCCTCCTGGGGCTCCGCCCAGACCCGCACGGAGAACGGCCCGTGCGGCCCGGCTTCCCGGGGCTCCGCCCCAGACCCCGCGCCTCAAACGCCGACGGGGCCGGATTCATGAGGGTGGTCGGTTTCGGCGAGGCGGAGCTGCCCGCAGGGCTGCGGCGGAAGGTCGCCGAGCTGGAGGACGCGGCCTGGCCCGGGGCCGAGCCCGGGCACGATCCGGCCCTGGCTCCGCGGGCCCTGCTCCTGCTGGACGCGGACGGCAGCGTGGCCGCCTCGCTGGCGCTGCTGCACAAGGAGATCCGGCTCGCTGGGCGGACCTACCGGGCGGCCGGGCTGAGCGCGGTCGTGACCCGGCCCGCGCTGCGCGGCCGGGGGTGCGGGGCGCGGCTGGTGGCGGCGGCCCGCGCCGAGCTCGCGGCGGACCCGGCCGTGGACCTGGCGCTGTTCAGCTGCGACCGTCCGCTGGCCCGGTTCTACGAGGCGGCCGGCTTCGCGCAGCTGCCCGGCACGGTGCTGATCGGCGGCGCCCCCGACGATCCGGAGCCGCTCGCCACCGACGCCCCCGGCTTCGACAAGGTGGTGCTGGCGGACTTCTTCACGGACGACCCGGACCGGGACCGCGCGGCCTTCACCGGCGTCCGCGTCCCGCTCCACCCCGGGCACACCGACCGGCTGTGGTGAACGGTCAGCCCGTGGGCGCGGCGTCCGCGGGCGCCGCGTCCGCGGGCTGCGGCTTCGGGCTCGCCGGGCGGCTGCGGTCGACGAAGAACACCAACAGCACGGGGACCAGGTACAGCGCCCAGACCGTGAGCTGAAGGACGGTGGGGTCCGGCTGGAAGTTGAAGACGCCCTTGAGCAGCGTCCCGTACCAGCTGTCCGGCGGGATCGTCGCGCTGATGTCGAAGGCCTTGTCGCCCAGGCCGCCCAGGAAACGGGCCTCCTGGAGATCGTGGACCCCGTACGCGAGCACGCCCGCGGCCACGACCACCAGCATGGCGCCCGTCCACTTGAAGAACTCCGCCAGATTGATCTTCAGCGCGCCCCGGTAGAACAGCCAGCCCAGCACGATCGCCGTGGCGATGCCCAGCAGCACGCCGATCAGCGGGGCCGAGGAGCCCTCGCCGCTGGCCCGTACCGACGCCCACACGAACAGCGCGGTCTCCAGGCCCTCGCGGCCGACGGCCAGAAACGCGGTGGCGACCAGCGCGCCGGTGCCCATGGCGAGGGCCGCGTCGAGCTTGCCGTGCAGCTCGGCCTTCAGATGCCGCGCGGTGCGCTTCATCCAGAAGACCATCCACGTCACCAGGCCCACCGAGATGATGGACAGGCTGCCGCCGAGGAGCTCCTGCGCCTCGAAGGTCAGCTCCTGGGTGCCGAATTCGAGCATCGCGCCGAAGGTGAGCGAGAGCGCGCAGGCGATCCCGATGCCGATCCACACGGGACGCAGGGCGTCCCGGCGCTCGGTCTTCACCAGGTACGCGACGAGGATGCAGACGACCAGGCTGGCCTCCAGCCCCTCGCGCAGGCCGATCAGATAGTTGCCGAACACGGCGGTTGTTCCTCTCCGGCGGGGACTACGCGAACAGCGTCCGGCCCCACCAGTCGTCCTTGTCACGGACGCCCGGCGGGACGGCGAAGACGGCCGAACCCACGTGCTGGATGTATTCGTTGAGGACGTCGGACTTCGCCAGGCTCCGCTGGATCGGGACGAAGCCCTTGCGCACGTCCCGCTGGTAGGCGAGGAAGAACAGGCCCGCGTCGAGGCGGCCCAGACCGTCCGTGCCGTCGGTGAAGGAGTAGCCGCGGCGCAGGATCGTCGCCCCGTTGTTGGTGTCCGGGTGCGCGAGGCGCACGTGCGCCTCCGGCTTCATCGCCTTCAGGAAGGGCTCGTCGCGCTCTTTGGACTTGCCGACGGCGG
The DNA here is from genome assembly GCF_055563995.1 of Streptomyces sp. NPDC029164. Taxonomy (NCBI): domain Bacteria; kingdom Bacillati; phylum Actinomycetota; class Actinomycetes; order Kitasatosporales; family Streptomycetaceae; genus Streptomyces; species Streptomyces sp. NPDC029164. Next base: position 60,291 of record NZ_JBVHWW010000021.1, read on the forward strand.
CACCCTCGCCCTTGTCGCGGCCGAAGATGTCCTCCTGCTCCTGCAGGGGGGTGCGGTCCCAGGTCTCGATGTTCATCCGGATCCGCCGGGCCACCAGGTAGGAGCCGCCGGTCAGCCAGTCGCTGCCGTCGCCCGCGCCGACCCACACGTGCTTGTCCAGGGCCTCCTTGTCGGTGCCCGAGATGTTCCGGGTGCCGTCCTTGAAGCCCATCATGTTGCGCGGGGTCTGCTCTTCGGGCGTCGTCGACGAGGTTTTGCCGAAGCCCAGCTGGGACCAGCGCACCGCGGTCTTGCCGAAGCCGATGCGGGCGAGCTGGCGGATGGCGTGCACGGCGACCTGCGGGTCGTCGGCGCACGCCTGGACGCACAGGTCGCCGCCGGAGCGGGCCGGGTCCAGGTTGTCGCCGGGGAACAGCTCCAGGTCGATCAGCGCCTCGGGGCGCTTGCCCTCCAGGCCGAACCGGTCCTTCGCGAACAGGCCCGGACCGAAACCGACGGTCAGGGTGAGGCGGGAGGCCTTCAGGCCCAGCGCCTCGCCCGTGTCGTCCGGCGGGGCCTCCGGGAGACCGCCGAAGCCGCCCTCGCCGACCGGCTGGCCGGCCGTCATGCGGCGAGCCGCCTCGGTCCACTCCTTGAGGAGCCGGATCAGCTCCTCGCGGCTCTTCGTCTTCACGTCGAAGGCCGCGAAGTGCAGGCGGTCCTGCACGGCGGTCGCGATACCGGCCTGGTGCTCGCCGTGGAAGGCCACGGCGCCCCCGGCCGCCGCGGCCGAGACCATGTCCGACCCGTCGCCGAAGGCCGCCACGGCACCGCCGGCCGCGGCGGCGCCGAGCGCGAGCCCGGCTCCGCCCCAGCCCAGGACGGCGCGCCGCGAGGGCGCGGCCGGGGACTCGCCGACCGCCTGTTGCGGCTGCGACCCCGGCTGCGGCTGCGAGTGTGACTCGGTCATGGTGCTCTCCCGCCTGCCTCGTCCTGCCGTTACTTCGTGACCGCGGCGGCGAGCTTGGAGAGCGGCTCACCGAGGGCGCTGACCGCGTCCGAGAGCTCCTTCTTCTCCGCGTCGCCGAGCTTGTCGTACGAGGTGAACTCGTAGGACGCCTTGTCCGTGCGGTACTTGTCCAGCAGCACCGTCATCGCCGCGAACTGGGTGTCCAGCTGCTTGGAGAGCTCCGGGTCGTTCTTCGTGGCGATCGGCTTCAGCAGCTCGTACGCCTTCTCCGCGCCCTCGATGTTGGCCTTGAAGTCGACCAGGTCGGTGCGGGAGTAACGCTCCTCCTCACCCGTGACCTTGCCGGTGGCGACCTCGTCGAGGAGCTCCTTGGCGCCGTTGGCCATCGAGCTGGTGGTGATCTCCGCCGTGCCGACCCTCTTCTGCCAGTCGGCCAGGTCCGCCATCAGCGTGTCGGCGAGCTTCTTCTCGTCGTCGCCGATCTTGTTGTCGGCCCACAGGGACTTCTCGAGACGGTGCCAGCCGGTCCAGTCCTTCGCCGGGTCCTGGCCGGCCTCCAGGCCGTCCTCGCGGACGTCGACCTTCGGGTCGATGTCGCCGAAGGACTCGGCGACCGGCTCGGTGCGCTCCCAGCCGATGCGGGAGGCGGCGTACAGCTTCTTGGCACCCTCGATGTCGCCGGCCTTGACCGCGTCGGCGAAGGCCTGGGCCTTGGGGAGGGTCTCCTCGGCCTGCGCGACCACGTAGGCGCGGTAGGCGGCGACCGCGGCGTCCGCCTCGGGGCTGCGCTTCTGCTCGGCGGCGCCCTTGCCGGTGGCCTTGACCTTCTTGGCGATGCCGTCGCCCTTCATGCCGGGCTTGCAGACGATCTCGTAGTCGCCCGCCTTGATCTCGGCGGTGATGGAGGCCTTGGTGCCGGGGCCGATGTTCTCGCGCTCGGTCACGATGCGGGCGTCCGGGAAGAGGACGTAGACCTCGGTGACCTTCGAGCCCTTGTTCTCGACGTCGATCTGCACCTTGCCCGACGGGAACTCCGTCTTCGACACGTCGCAGGCGCTGTCGGAGGCCGCGACCTTGATCACGTCGTCGCCACCCGCGTCGCTCTTCTGAGAGCAGCCGGTGACGGCGGTCAGAGCGGCCGCGACGGACGCGGCGGCGATGACGGTGAGGCGGGCGGGGCGCATACGGAGCTCCTGGGCGTCGGACGAAGGGGCCGCCCCAAGGGGGAGAGGCCGGTGAGGCGGACCTAACTTAACCGAGGCTTACCTGAGCCGTACCCACAGGTCCAGTGATTCAGCTCTCACCTTGTCGTGGGGCGTGGCGGCGGGACACGGACCTGTCACGGACCCTCCACGGCAGCACCATGGCCGGGTCAAGCCGCGGTCAAGCCGGGCTCAGGCGGGCTGTTCGTTCCGTACCGCGGAAGGCCCGGTCGGGACGGCGGAAGGCTCCGCCGCGCGGACGGGGACCACCAGCCGGGCACCGGTGCGCGGGTGGGGGAGCACCTCCACCGGCTGCCGGTAGACCCGGCTGAGCAAGGCGTCCTCGAACACCTCGGCGGGCGGTCCGGCCGCGGCGACGCGGCCGTCGTGCAGGACGGCGGCCCGGTCCGCGTAGGCGGCGGCCAGGCCCAGGTCGTGCAGGACGACGACCACCGCGTCCCCGGCCGTGGCCCGCTCCCGGCAGATCCGCAGCACGAGCTCCTGGTGGCGCAGGTCGAGGGCGGCGGTGGGCTCGTCGAGCAGCAGCAGCGGGGCCCGCTGGGCCAGTACGCGGGCCAGCGCGACCCGGGCCCGCTCGCCGCCGGAGAGCGCGGAGAAGGGGCGGGCGGCGAAGTCCGTCACCTCGGTGGCGGCCATGGCGGTGGCCACCGCCTCCTCGTCGGCGTCGGCGAGGTGGGTGCCGGCCCAAGGGGCGCGGCCCATCCGGACGACGTCCTCCACCGGAAAGGGGAAGGACAGTGCGGCCGACTGGGGGAGCACGGAGCGGCGCAGCGCGAGGTCCGGGGCGCTCCAGTCGCCCACCGGGCGGCCGTCGATCCGGACCTCGCCGGAGGCGGCGGGCAGGTCGGCGGCGAGTGCGGCCAACAGGGTGGATTTGCCGGCGCCGTTGGGGCCGACCAGCGCCAGTACCTCGCCGGAGCGGGCGGCCAGGTCGATGCCCGAGAGGACCTCGCGCCCGCCGAGGCGCACGTGCAGGTCCACGATCTCGGCGAGGGGCGTGCCGGGGGTGGGGCGGGCCGGGAGGGTGCGCTTGTTCCGGGCGAGCAGCGCGGCCAGTCTGCCGGTCGGTCTGCCGGCCAGTCTGCCCGTCGGATTGCTCGTCAGGCTGCTGGTTTCGTTGCTGGTCACGCCCAGCCTCCTTGCTTGCGGCGGGTGCGGCGCAGCAGCCAGAAGAAGAAGGGGCTGCCGATCAGGGCGGTCAGCACACCGAGCGGCAGCTCGGCGGGCTGGGCGAGGGTCCGGGCGGCGAGGTCGCCCGCGACGAGGACCACGGCTCCGGCGAGCGCGCTGCCGGGGACCAGGAAGCGGTGGCCGGGGCCGTTGGCCATGCGCAGCAGGTGCGGGACGAGCAGGCCGATGAAGGTGATGACCCCGGCGACGGCCACGGCGGCGGCGGTCAGCAGGGCGACGACCAGGATGAGGGCCAGGCGCAGCCGCTCGACCTCGATGCCGAGGTGGCGGGCTGGGCGTTCGCCGAGGGAGAGCAGATCGAGCCGGCGTGCGTAGAACGGGGCGATCAGCAGGCCGGCGATGGCGCAGGGCAGGACGGCGAGCACCTTGGGCCAGGTGGCCTGGGCGAGGGAGCCGAGCTGCCAGAAGGTGATCTGGTTGACCTGGCCGCTGTCCGCGAAGAAGACGAACAGGCCGATGAGGGCGCCGGCGAAGGCGTTGACGGCGATGCCGGTCAGGATGAGCGTGACGACCTCGGTCTTCCCGCCGTTGCGGGAGAGGAGGTAGACGGAGCTGACGGTGATCAGGCCCGCGACGAACGCGCAGACGGTGATCGTCCAGTTGCCGAGGAAGCTGAGGCCGAGGCCGATGGCGGCGACCGCGCCGACGGCTGCGCCCGCCGAGATCCCGATCACGCCGGGCTCGGCGAGGGGATTGCCGAAGACGCCCTGCATGAGCGCGCCGGCGCAGCCGAGGCTGGCGCCGACGAGCAGCGCGAGGACGACGCGGGGGAGGCGTACGTTCCACAGCACGCTCTCCCCGACCCGGTCGAGGGGGGCTCCGCCGAGGCCCATGCGGTGCTGGACGGAGGCGAGTACGTCGGGGGTGGGGATGCGGTAGGCGCCGGTGCCGGCGGAGACGAGGGCGAGGAGGAGCAGGGTCGCGACGAGCGCGGCGGTGAGGACCAGGGCCCGTTGGCTGCGCCGCTTGGCGGGGGTTGCTTCCGACGGGCTGGTTCCGACGGCGCCGGGCGCGCGCCGGGGCGTCTCCTCGGGCGCCGAACGTGTCGGGGGGTCGGAGAGCGGAGCCTTGTTGTGTTCGGCGCCCTGCGGGGATCGCCCCGGCACACGCCCGTCCCCGTCGGAACCGGTGCGCGGGTTGGTGTGGGGCGTCGTTGGCTCTGTGTTGTGGCCGGCTGGGCCACTGGCGCCCTGTGGGGATCGCCCGGGCACACGACCGTCGCCGTCGGAACCGGTGGTGGGGTCGTGGAGGGGCACCTCAGGCGGCCTTGCCGTAGAGCTGGGTGACCAGGGAGGTCAGTACCTGGTCGGTGCGGGGGCCGTAGTTGAGGAGGACGCCGTCGTCGACGGTGACCACGCGGCGGTCCATGCCGGCCGGGGTCTGGGCGACGCCCGGGATCTTGACCAGGCCGTCGATGCCGCCGACCGATTCGAGGCCCTTGGACATGACCAGGATCGCGTCGGGGGCGGCGGCCGCGAGGGCCTCGCTGGTGATCGGGGTGAAGTCTTTGCCGAGCCCGGACTCCTTGCCGGTGTCGACCGCGCCGGCCGCCTCCAGCAGGGACGCCGCGCCGGAGTCCGAGCCGCCCAGCAGGTAGACGGAGGCGGTGCCGCGGAGGTAGAGGAAGGCGACACGTGGCTGCTTGCCGGAGGTGGCGGGAATGGCCTTGCGGGCGGCGGCGATCCGGTCCGCCGTGCGCTGGTTCAGCTGGGTGCCCGCGTCCTTGACGCCCAGGGCGGTGGCGACCGTGTCGATGCGCTTCGGTACGTCGTCCAGGGACTTGGCCGGGGCGACGACGAGGACGGGGATGCCCGCGTCACGGATCTGCTGGATCGCTTCCGCGGGGCCGCTGGTGGTCTCCGCCATGACGAGGGTCGGGCGCAGGGACAGGACGCTCTCGGCCGAGACGTCGTGGCCACGTGTCACCACCGGCAGACCGGCGGCCTGTTCGAAGGTGGCGGTGATGTCCCGGGCGACGACCTGCCCGCCGAGGCCCAGGGTGTGCACGATCTCGTTGAGGCTGCCGGTCAGCGGGACGACGCGGTCCGCGGAGGTGACGGTGACCCGGGCGCCGTCGGCCGAGGGCACCGTCACCGGCAGTGCGGGCCGTGGCGCCGGAGCGAGTGGTTCCACTCGGTCCGGAACGGCGGCTGCGGTGGGGGCGGATGAGCCCGGGGTGGTGGCCGTACCTCCGCAGCCCGTCAGCGCGAGTGCCAGTGCTGCCACGGCAAGTGCGAGACGGGGAACGCGGTGTGACGCGGCGGGCGTAGGCACGAAGGCACCGTCCTGATCGTCCGACTGAGGTTCTGGGGACCGGGGGGTTACGAACCCGGCCGTGCGTAGCTTAGGTTAGCCTAACCTTGCTTAGCCAGACCCAGGAGGGGACGTTCATGTCCGCTGGACCCGTCCGCGCGTTCGCCGTCACGCTGTTGGCGGCCCTGCTGGGACTCCTGCTCCCGGCCACCGCCGCCCGGGCGGGCACCGTGCAGGGGGGTCGACTCGACTGGGGTATCAAATCGTCTTTCCAGAGTTATGTCACCGGACCGGTCGCAAAAGGCAGTTTCAAGCTGAAGAGCGGGGCCGCCACGGTCGGCGGCAGTCTGTTCCGTTTCCACTCGGCGGCCGGCTCCTACGACCCGGCGTCCGGCACCTTCGAGGCCTCGTACTCGGGCGGGGTGACCTTCCAGGGACACCAGAAGTCCGACGGGGTCTACGAGCTGGACATGACCGTCAGCCGTCCCACCGTCAAGATCAGCGGCGGTAGCGGCACCCTGTACGTGGACGTCTCCAGCAAGGCCAAGGACACCGGCGCGGTCAGCAACCAGTCCCAGGTGCCCTTCGCCACGCTCGGCCTCGGCGGCATCACCATGAAGGGCGGCACCAGCCCGCTGACCCTCACCAACGTTCCGGCCACCCTCACCGCGCAGGGCGCCCAGGCCTTCGCCGGCTACTACGCGGCCGGCACGCAGCTCGACCCCGTCTCGCTCTCCGCCGACGTCAAGGCCGCCGCCCCGGCCGCGGAGCCCTCGCCGTCGGCGACCCCGCAGCCGGGCGCCACGGAGCAGACCCCGCAGGCGCAGGGCGCCTTCGCCGAGGCCGCCGTCGACTGGGGGGTGCGCCGCACCTTCCGCGAGTACGTCACCGGTTCGGTCGGCCAGGGCAAGTGGACCCTCGCCGAGGGTGCCCAGGACGGCGGCGCGCTGTTCCGCTTCGGGCAGGGCAAGGGCGCGTACGACGGCGGGAAAGGCACTCTTGACGCGGCCTTCGCCGGCACCGTCCAGTTCACCGGCGCCCATCTGGACCTCAAGCTCGGCAAGGTGAGCGTCAAGGTGGAGAACGGCAAGGGCGTGCTGTCCGCGGACGTGACCACCGGCAGCGAGACCAAGAACGCCGTCCCGCTGGTGGAGTTCGACGCCAGGGGCATGAAGACCGAGGGCGGGCTGGCCACGCTGACCGAAGCCCCGGCCGTCCTCACCGAGGGCGGAGCGCGGGCCTTCAACTCCATGTACAAGGCCGGCACCGAGATGGACCCCGTCTCGCTCGCCGTCGCCCTCGACGCCACCGCGAAGCTGCCGGCCCTGCCCGACCTGGGCTCCACGGCCTCGCCCGCGCCCGCCCCGACGGCCGCCGAACCCGCTCCCGCGGCGAAGGCCGAGCAGTCCTCCCGCACCGGGCTGTTCAGCGCCCTGGCCGTGGCCGTCCTGGTCCTGGCCGGCGGCGCCGCCTTCCTGGTGGTCCGCAAGCGCCGTACGGCCGCCACCGCCGAATAGTTCCCTCCCCCTTCTCCTTTTCCCCTTCCTTCTGTCCCCCAGGAGTTCCCAGCCATGTCGTCGATCCGCCGCCCGATCTCCCTCGCGGCCGCCGTCCTCACCGCCGCCGCGCTCGGCACCACCGCCCTCGTCCTGCCCGCCCAGGCCGCCGGCGGACCCCCGACGCAGCCGGTGGAGATCATCGGAGGCTCCCTCGACTGGGGCGTGCTCGCGAGCTACCGGGCCTACGTGACCGGCATGGCCAAGGGCACCATCACCGTGGCGGACGGCGCCAGGCAGAACGAGGACGGCACGCTGCGCTTCGTCGAGCCGACCGGCCAGTACGATCCGGCCGGCGGCCACGTGGTGAAGGCGGCCTTCAAGGGCAGCGTCACCTTCTCCTCGCCCGCCCCGCCGACAGGCCACGGCTTCGAGGTCAAGCTCTCGGACTTCCGTATCGACACCGGCACCAAGAACCTCACCGCGGACGTCACCAAGTCCGGCACGACGGCCCAGGACGTGCCGCTGGCCAAGGTGGCCTTCGCCGGCCAGGCGATGACCAGCCTGGGGACCACGCTCACCAAGGAGGCGGCCGACGCGCTCGGTTCGCCGGGCTACGAGAACAAGGCGGGCGACCCGCTCACCGCGAAGCTGGAGTTCAAGCAGCCCACCCCGGACCCCGAGCCCACCCCGCCGAAGCCCACCCCCACGAAGCCGACGCCCACCGCACCGCAGCCCACCGCTCCGGCCGACGGCGCGCAGAAGGTCCTCAGCGGAAAGCTGACGTGGGGCGTGAAGGAGTCCTTCCGCACGTACGTGCTGGGCGCCGGCTCGATCACCCCGGCCGGCGGGGCCGCCAAGAACGGCGACCTCTTCGACTTCGCCTTCGGCAAGGGCGAGCTGGACGTCAAGAAGCAGAAGCTGAACGCCTCCTTCGAGGGCAACCTCCGCTTCCAGTACGCGGCCCACGGCATCGACATGACCTTCGCCCATCCCCGCCTCGACGCCACCGGCAAGACCGGCACCCTGTACCTGGACGTCAAGAACGCCGCCGGCAGCAAGACGGCCGTCCCCTTCGCCACGCTCGACCTGTCGAAGACCGACTACAAGACCAAGAACGGCGTGCTCGCGCTGAACGCCGTCCCGGCCGCCTTCACCGCCGAGGGCGCCGCGACCTTCGCCAACGACACCACCGGCTCCATGTACAAGGCGGGCGACGCGATCGACCCGCTCACCCTCTCCGTGGCCGTGGACAAGAACGCCACCCTGCCCACGACCACGGGCGGCACCCCCGGCGGCACGGGCGGTACGGGCGGCACCACCGGGGGCACGGGCGGTACGGGCGCCAGCGTGGGCGGCGGCGGCTCCGTCGGCGGCAACCTCGCCAACACCGGCGCCGAGATCCCGGCCGCGGCCCTGCTCACCACCTCCGGCGCGGTGATCGCGGCCGGCGCGGGCGCGCTGTTCCTCGCGCGCAGGCGGCGTACGGCCCAGGTCTGAGCCGTGCTTGAATTCCCGCGTGAACGATCTCGACGTGCTGAAGGTCTTCTGCGCGGGTGACGGCCGGTACGGCAACCTGCTCGGCGTCGTACGCGACGGCCGGACCTGCCCCGACGACGCGTCGAGGCAGGCGCTCGCCGCCGAACTCGGCTACAGCGAGACGGTGTTCGTCGACGACCCCGAGCGCGGGGTCGTCGACATCCGCACTCCCGGCACGCGGATGTCCTTCGCCGGACATCCGCTGGTCGGGGTCGCGTGGCTGCTGGACATCGAGGAGCTCCAGCCGCCCGCCGGATCCGTATGGGCCCGCGACGACGGGGAGTTCACCTGGATCACGGCCCGCGCCGAGTGGGTCGAGGGCAAGCGCACCGAACAGTACGGATCCGTCGCCGAGGTCGACGCGCTCCCGGCCCCGCCGCCCGGCGAGGGCTGGCTGTACGCCTGGGCCTGGGAGGACGAGACCGCGGGCCGCGTGCGGGCCCGGGGATTTCCGCGCCGCCCCGACGGGATCATCGCCGAGGACGAGGCCACCGGCTCGGCGGCGATCCTGCTGACGGCCCAGCTCAACCGCGCCCTGAACATCATCCAGGGCGCCGGCTCCCAGATCCTCACCGCCCCCGGCCCCGACGGCACCGTCGAGATCGGCGGCCGCGTCCGCTTCGAACGCCACCCGGAACGGCACGCCGTCCAGGCGTCTCGCACGATCTAGGTATCCCGCACGGCGGAAGTGAGTACGCGGGCGCTGCCGCGGCCGCCGGCCGGCACGGTGCAATGGCGCCATGACGACGACTTCGGCGCCCCCGCACTCCGACGAGCGGCGGCGGTGGCTGCCGGCGGCGCTCTTCACCGCGCTGGGCCCGGTGGCCGCCTGGCTCGGCCAGGCGACCTCCTACCTGCCCCAGGTCTGGTTCCCGTTCGCCTGGGCGTACGCCGTCCCGCTCGCGATGGTGGCAGCCACCTGGATCCCGGCCCGGACCGACGTGCAGCGCAGGAGGCGCCTCGCCCTGGGCGGCATCGGCTGCCTCCTGGCCTTCCTCTACCCCCACGTGCTCCTCGTCTCCATCCTCACGCTCTGGGCCTTCTCGGGCGGCTGAAACGGCAGAAGGGGCCGGACCGGTGCGCGGTGCACTGGTCCGGCCCCTTCCCGCAGAGGTCCCGTAGAGGTCCCGCAGAGCTCCCCGAAGGGGCTACGCGCTGAGGCGGAACTCCTCGCCCAGCTCGCGGAAGACCGCTCCGTTGAAGTCGAAGGCGCGCTTGCACTCGTCGATGATGCGCTGCTTCTCCAGGTCGTCCGCCGCGATGGCGTCCAGCAGCTCGCGGTAGGTCCGCTTGAAGGCCGCCGGGTTGGAGATGTCCGCGAAGACGTAGAAGCGGACGCCGTCGCCCTTGCGCTCGAAGCCCCAGGTGCGCTCGGCCTTGTCGCGGATGATCTGGCCGCCGGAGAGGTCGCCCAGGTAGCGGGTGTAGTGGTGGGCGACGTACCCGCCGGGCCACTCGGCGGCGCACTCCGCGACGCGGGCGGCGTACGCCCGCGTCGCGGGCAGTGCCACCACGTTCTCCTGCCAGTGCGGGCCCAGCAGGTGGGCGAGGTCGCGCTCGATCTCGGCGACGCGCATCAGCTCGGGCTGGATGAAGGGGCCGGCCACCGGGTCGTTCCTGAGGGCCTCGGCCGCGTCCTCCAGGGCCCGGTACACGAACCACAGCTGTTCGGTGTAGCGCGTGTACGCGTCCACGCCGAGCCGTCCGCCGAGCAGGTCGCTCATGAAGGTCGACGTCTCGGCCTCGGTGTGCTGCTCGTGCGACGCGACGCGGATGACCGTAGAGAAGGCGTCCAAGGCGGACCTCCAGGAAGAGGAATCAGGCGTGGCGGCAGTGCCGCCACGCCTGATACTCCTACTTAGGTTTGCCTAAGTCAATGTGTTCCCGACGTCTTGTCGGTAAAAAAATCCGCCCCGGGGGCGCGGCCGGGATCCGGGAAATCCTGTGGGATCCGCTACGGCAGGGTCAGGATCTCCGCCCCCGAGTCCGTCACCACCAGCGTGTGCTCGAACTGCGCGGTCCGCTTGCGGTCCTTCGTGACGACCGTCCAGCCGTCCGCCCACATGTCGTACTCGTGGGTGCCCAGGGTCAGCATCGGCTCGATGGTGAAGGTCATCCCGGGCTCGATGACGGTGGTGGCGTGCGGGCTGTCGTAGTGCGGAATGATCAGGCCGGAGTGGAAGGAGGAGTTGATGCCGTGGCCGGTGAAGTCCCGGACCACGCCGTAGCCGAAGCGCTTCGCGTACGACTCGATGACCCGGCCGATGATGTTGATCTGGCGGCCCGGCTTGACGGCCTTGATGGCGCGGTTCAGCGCCTCGCGGGTGCGCTCCACCAGCAGCCGGGAATCCTCGTCCACCTCCCCGCACAGGTAGGTGGCGTTGTTGTCGCCGTGCACTCCGCCGATGTACGCGGTCACGTCGAGGTTCACGATGTCGCCGTCGCGCAGGACGGTCGAGTCCGGGATGCCGTGACAGATGACCTCGTTCACGGAGGAGCACAGCGACTTCGGGAAGCCGCGGTAGCCGAGCGTCGAGGGGTAGGCGCCGTGGTCGCACATGTAGTCGTGGGCGACCTTGTCGAGCTCGTCGGTGGTCACCCCCGGCGCGATCAGCTTGGCGGCCTCTTCCATCGCCTGGGCGGCGATCCGGCCGGCGATGCGCATGGCCTCGATGGTCTCGGCCGTCTGCACCTCCGGTCCGGTGTACGGAGTGGGCGCGGGCTTGCCCACGTACTCGGGCCGGCGGATGTTTCCGGGAACGGAACGGACGGGAGAAAGCTCGCCTGGTACGAGCAGCGACTGGCCAGACATGCAAGCGAGTGTATCCAGCGGGGATGGGGCAGCATGGCGGCAGAGAGCGGTAACGAGAGGAGCCTGACAACGATGGCCCTGTTCAAGAAGCGCCAGGTGGGCAAAGCGGGCGAGTGGTACTACTGCCTGGTTCACAACAAGGTCGAAGAAGGCCCCGAGTGCCCGGCGAAGGACCGTTTCGGCCCGTACGAGACGCCCGAGGCGGCGAGCCACGCCATGGAGACGGCGCAGGAACGCAACCTCGAGTGGCAGAACGACCCCAAGTGGAACGACAAGACCCGCGAAGAAGAAGAGGGCACGGCGCCGTAGCGGCCTCGGCCCCGTAGCGGCCCCGGCTACCAGCGGCTGGGCGGCGGCGCGGTCAGCTGGTCGGCCAGCCGCGCCAGCCGGTCCCGGAAGCGGCGCGGCCCGCGCTGCGCCGGCAGGCTGTTCTCCCCGGCCGCCGCGCTGACCAGGTGCTGCACGGTGTCCAGATCCAGTTCGGCACCGCCCTCCGGCACGGACAGCGCCTCGTGCGCGAGCGTGCCCAGTTCCGGATTCCCGCCGTCCAGGGACAGTACGGTCGCCCCCGCGCGCCGGACCTCGTGCACGCGCTCCAGCAGTGCCTCGCCGGGCTCCCCGGGCGCCACCACCAGCAGCGTGTGCCCGCGCCCGGCCGCCGCCAGCCTGCCCAGCCCCACCGACAGGTGCGGCCGCCCCCCGGGCCGCACCCGGTGGCGTACGAGCGTGGGCGCCAGCTCCGGCAGACCCGACCAGGCGGCCTCGTCCACCAGGTGCGCCGCAAGGTGCCAGGGCTCGTAGCCCTCCGTCCCCACCAGCAACAGGTTCCCGCCGGCCGGTACGACGGACCGGCGCAGCGAGCCGGCGAAGCGCCGGGCGGCGCCCGGCCACTGCGTACCGGCGAGCACCTCGCGCAGCAGGGCGACCCTCACGGCATCCATATCGGGCATCCTGCCGCATGGAGGGGACATGGGTGAGCAGTACGGGAGGGTTCCCTCCCCTTCGACTGTGGGCTACCCGGCAGTACCCTCGCCCCCATGACTTCCTCAGACAGCACGCAGAAGCCGCCGGTCAAGGACCCGTGGGAGCTGCCGGACGTATCCGGCCTCGTCGTCGGCGTCCTCGGCGGCACCGGCGACCAGGGCCGCGGCCTCGCCTACCGGCTCGCCCGGGCCGGCCAGAAAGTGATCATCGGTTCCCGCGCCGCCGACCGCGCCCGGACCGCCGCCGAAGAACTCGGCCTCGGCGTGGAGGGCGCGGACAACGCCGAGTGCGCCCGCCGCAGTGACATCGTGATCATCGCGGTGCCGTGGGAGGGCCACGCCAAGACCCTCGAAGCCCTGCGCGAGGACCTCGCGGGCAAGCTCGTCGTGGACTGCGTCAACCCGCTGGGCTTCGACAAGCAGGGCGCCTACGCCCTCCAGGTCGAAGAGGGCAGCGCCGCCCAGCAGGCCGCCGCCCTGCTCCCCGACTCCCGCGTCACGGCGGCCTTCCACCACCTCTCGGCGGTCCTCCTCCAGGACGAGTCGATCGACGAGATCGACACCGACGTGATGGTCCTCGGCGAAGCCCGCGCCGACACGGACCTCGTCCAGGCCCTCGCCGCCCGCATCCCCGGCATGCGCGGCGTCTTCGCCGGCCGCCTGCGCAACGCCCACCAGGTCGAATCCCTGGTCGCCAACCTCATCTCCACCAACCGCCGCTACAAGGCCCACGCGGGCCTGCGCATCACGGACGTCTGAGCGGCACGTCCCACGGGCCCGGACACCCGCCGCCGGGGCATGCGCGGCGGGGCATCACGGCGGGGCATCACGGCGGGAGCGGTCCTCCCCGGTCCTCCCCGGACCGCCCCGCCGCCCATACCCCACCCTCAGCCCCGCCGGCCGGGGTTCGCCGGCGTCCTTACGGTGGCACTGCGGGGCATGGGGGACACTGGAGGGGCTCGACCGCCTTCAGTGTTTCCGAGGAGCTCCTTTCATGCCCCGCCTTGCCGTCTTCGCCGTTGTCGTCTGCGTTCTTGCGGTGGCCGCGGCCGTCGTCGCCTTCGTGGAGGGCAGCTTCCTCGGGATCATCTGGGTGCTGCTCGCGGGCCTCACGTCCAACCTGGCCTGGTACTACCTGCGCAAGGCCAAGGCCGAGAAGGCCGCGCGGACCTCGTAGCCGGCCGGGCGGGCCCCGCCGGCGGTCAGCGGGCCTGGCAGAAGTCGCCGGCGTCCTGCCAGAAGCGGTAGAGGGCGCGCCCGCAGTCCGTCTCCAGGTCCGACACGCCGAGTGCGGACAGCAGGTCGCGCACCACGCCGAAGAAGAAGAAGTTGACCTCCGGGATCCACAGCAGCGCGAACACGGCGATCAGCCCGAACGGCGCCAGCGGCTCCACCTCCCGGCGCACCCGGTGCGACAGCCAGGGCTCGATGATCCCGTAGCCGTCGAGGCCCGGTACCGGCAGGAAGTTCAGGATCGCCGCCGAGACCTGGAGCAGGGCGAGGAAAGCGAGCGCGTACCGGAAGGGCATCGGCACCCCGTCGAGGGCGTCCAGCCAGAACGGGGCCGTGCAGACGACGGCGAACGCCACGTTCGTCAGCGGGCCCGCCGCCGAGATGAGGCTGTGCTTCCAGCGCCCCTGGATCCGGCCGCGCTCGATGTAGACGGCGCCGCCGGGCAGGCCCAGCCCGCCCAGGATCACGAACAGCACCGGCAGCACGATGCTGAGCAGCGCGTGCGTGTACTTCAGCGGATTCAGCGTCAGATAGCCCTTGGCGCCCACCGAGAGGTCACCGCTGTGCAGGGCGGTGCGGGCGTGCGCGTACTCGTGCAGGCAGAGGGAGACGATCCACGCCGACGTCACGAAGAGGAACACGGCGAGCCCGGTGCTCGTCGAGTACCCGGTCCACACGGCCCAGCCGGTGACGGCCATGACGGCGAAGATCCCGAGGAATACCGAACTGATCCGCCGCTCGTCGCGGCCGCCCTGATGACCCATGCCGGGAAACCTATCCCGGGCACGGAACGGAAAACGGTTCGGGGCCGGGCCGGGGTCCGGGGACAATGGGCCGGTGCGTTACGCGATTCTCGGCACCGCCCAGGCCATCCACGACGACGGGACCCCCGTCGGCGTCGGCGGAGCGCGCCTGCGGGCGCTCCTGACCGCGCTCGCGCTGCGGCCGGGGCGGGTGGTGCCGGCCGCGCTGCTGGTCGCCGAGGTGTGGGCCGGCGACCCGCCGGCCGACGCGCCGGCCGCCCTGCAGGCGCTGGTCGCCCGGCTGCGGCGGGCCCTCGGCCGCGCGGCCGTGCGCTCCGCGGAGGGCGGCTACCAGCTCGCCGCCGAACGCGAGGACGTCGACCTGTACCGCTTCGAGCGCCTCGCCCGGGCCGCGGCCGAGGCGCGGGACCCGGCCGAGACCGCCGCCCGCTACGAGGAGGCCCTCGCCCTGTGGCGCGGACCGGCCCTCGCCGACCTGCCCGACCCGGGGGCGGAGTCCGCGCGCTGGGAGGCCGTACGGACGGACGCGCGCCGGGGCCGGCTCGCGGCGGCCCTGGCCCTGGGCCAGGCGGAGCGGGCCCTGCCGGAACTGACCGCGCTGTGCGCGCGGCAGCCCCTGGACGAGCCGCTGCAGGCGCTGCGCATCCGGGCGCTGCGCGACGCGGGCCGCCCGTCGGAGGCGCTGGCCGCGTACGACGCCGTACGCCGCGACCTGGCGGCCCGGCTCGGCACGGACCCGGGCCCCGCCCTGCGCGCCCTGCACACCGAGCTCCTGAACCCGGAGGCCGCAGGATCCCCGGGCAGCGACCCGCACCCGGCCGGCTCCGCCCCCGGCGGCGACACCCGCCACCTCACGGCCCCGCACCTCACGGCCCCGCACCTCACGGCCCCGCGCCTCACGGCCCCGCACTCCACGGCCCCGCACTCCACGGCCCCGCACCCGGCCCACGCCGGGCCCGCCGCGCATGCGGACCGGCCCGAGCCGGGCACCGCCGCCTGGCCCCACCCCGACGGGCACCCGGCCGGGCCGCTCCCGGGCGCCACCGTCCACGCCGCGGGTTCCGCCCGATCCGGCCCGGGCCCCTATCCGGCCCAGCCGGGAAATCTGCGGGCGCGGCTCACCACCTTCGTCGGCCGTGAGGACGACATCCGCGTCATCGGGGACGATCTCGCGCGGGCGCGGCTCGTCACGTTGCTCGGACCCGGCGGGGCCGGCAAGACGCGGCTCTCGCAGGAGGCCGCCGAGGCGCACGACGCACGCGGCGGATGGCCCGACGGGGTGTGGTTCGTCGAGCTGGCCCCCGTGGACGACCCGGAGGACGTCGCCGAGGCCGCGCTCGCCGCGCTCGGGGCGCGGGAGACCAAGCTGCGCGGCGCCGCCGCCGAGGAACTGCGGGCCCTGGCCGACCGGGCCGGGGGCGCCCCGCTCGACCGGCTCGCCGAACACTGCGCACGGCAGCGGCTCCTGATCCTGCTCGACAACTGCGAGCACGTCATCGGCGCCGCCGCCGAGCTGGCGGAGGAGATCCTCGCGCGCTGCCCCGGCGTGCAGATCCTGGCGACGAGCCGTGAGCCGCTGGGTGTGCCGGGGGAGTCGTTGCGGCCGGTGGAGCCGCTGCCCGATCCCGTCGCGCTGCGGCTGCTCGGCGACCGCGGGGCCGCCGCGCGCCCTGGCTTCCGTACGGACGAGGATCCGGCCGCGGCCGCCGAGATCTGCCGGCGTCTGGACGGGCTGCCGCTCGCCATCGAGCTGGCCGCCGCCCGGCTGCGGCTGCTCACCCCGCGCCAGATCGCCGACCGCCTCGACGACCGCTTCCGCCTCCTGACCAGCGGCGCCCGTACCGTCCTGCCGCGCCAGCAGACCCTGCGCGCCGTCGTCGACTGGTCCTGGGACCTCCTCGACGAGCCCGAACGCACCGTCCTGCGCCGGCTGTCCGTGTTCGCGGGCGGCTGCGACCTCGCCGCCGCCGAGGCCGTCTGCGCCGACCCGTCCTACGACACCGCCGACGTCCTCGGCTCCCTCGTCGACAAATCCCTCGTCGTCGCCGCCCCCGGCCCCGACGGCTCCGGCATGCGCTACCGCCTCCTGGAGACCGTCGCCGAGTACGCCGCCGAGCGCCTCGCCGCCGCCGAGGGCGACCGCGAGCACACCGAGCGCCGCCACCTCGTCCACTACCGCGAACTGGCCCGCACCAACGAGCCCCTGCTCCGCGGCCACGGGCAGCGGACCGCCACCGAGCGGCTCGTCACCGAGTACGAGAACATCCGTACCGCCCTGCGCCGCGCGGTGGCCGCCCGCGACGCCGACGAGGTGCTGTGCCTCGTCCACTCCCTGGGCTGGTACTGGCACATGCACGACCTGGCCACCGAGTCCCGGCACTGGTCCGCGGCGGCCGCCGCGCTCGGCCCCAACCCCTTCGCGGCGCCTTCCGCCCCCGCCGAGCCCGTCTTCCAGCGGATCGTCGACTCGCCCCCGCCGTACACCGGCGAGCTGCTCACCGAGGCCTGGCGCGGCATCCAGCTGATCCGGCTGGCCGCCCGCGACCAGAACAGCGACACCTGGGACACCCCCGAGGTCCGTGCCCAGATCGCCGGCGTGCTCGCCGCCTACCGGCCCGGGCTGCCGCAGACCTGCCGGTCGCCTTCCTTCCTCTGGATCTACGCCGTCATGATCGCGGGCGACGCCGGGCAGCTCCAGCGCGTCGTGGACGAGACCGTCGAGACCGCCCGTTCCTTCGGCTACCGCTGGGAGCTCGCCTCCGCCCTCCAGCTCCGCGCCAACATCCTCGCCAACCGGGCGGACTGGGCCGGCGACGCCTCCCGCGACGCAGAGGAGAGCCTGGACCTCTTCCGCGAGCTCGGCGACGACTGGGGCTGCGCCGAGGCGCTGTCCGCGCGCGCCGAGTCGCGGGAGAAACGCGGCATGTACGCGCTGGCCGCCGAGGACTTCCGGGCGGCGATCGGGCACGCCGAACGGCTGGGCGCCAAGGCCCAGGTGACGGTGTTGCGGGTACGGATGGCCGGGACGCTGGTCGAGAACGGGGAGGCCGAGGAGGCCGAGGCGATCCTCACCGAGATCACGGCGCGCTGGCAGGGGTACGGCAACGAGGCGATGCCCGCCGCCCGGATGTTCCTCGCGAACCTCCTCGGCCGCACCGGCCGGATAGCCGGGGCCCGGGCCCAGCTCCAGGCGCTGCGCGAGGACTTCGCGCTCGGCGCGTACGCCGTCTTCGACGTGTTCCTCCTGGCCACGATGGCCTGGCTGGACAACCGGGAAGGCGAGTACGCGGAGGCGCTGGTGCGGATCCGCGAGGCCACGAACAGGGTCCGGGACCCGCTCGTGATGATGGTCGCCCCGCAGCTGCCCGCCGTGTACCTGCTGACCGGGGCCGTCTCCCTCGTCTCGCTCGGCGGCCCGCTGCGCGAGTACGACGCCGTCCGGCTGCTCGGCGCCTACCGCGCCCACCTGCCGCCCGGGCACTTCCCGATCACCACGGAACGGGAGGACGGTGCCCTCGTCGAGGAGATGGGGCGGGCGGTGCTCGGCGACGCCGCCTTCGAGAAGGCGTACGCCGAAGGCGGCGGCCTCACCATGGAGGAGGCCACCGCCCTCATCTGACCCGGCCCCCGGCCGGTGTCCGCCCGGGACGCGATCCGGAGTGGACCGGCCCGCGGGTCAGGTCTTCTGGCGGAACTTGCGCACCGCGAGCGGCATGGTGACCGCCGTGATGGCGAGCGACCAGGCCAGCGTCATCCACACCGAGTCGCCGACCGGAGTGCCGTTGATCAGGGCGCGTGCGGCGTCCGCCAGGTTGGACAGCGGGTTGTAGTCCGTGAAGGCCTGCAGCCAGCCGGGCATGGTGGACGGCATGGCGAAGATCGAGCTGCCGAACTGCAGCGGCATCAGGACCAGCATCGCCATGCCCTGGACGGCCTGCGCGGTCTTCATGGTCAGGCCCAGCAGGATGAAGATCCACATCAGTGAGGCGCCGAAGACGACCGACAGACCGATGGCGGCGAACAGGTCCAGGACCGAGCCGTCGATCGACAGGCCGAGGATGAAGCCGACGCAGAGCAGGATCGAGATCGCGATCAGCATCCGGCCGACCTCGACGACGATCTTGGCGAGGAGGACGGACGACCGGGCGATCGGCATGGACCGGAAGCGGTCCATCACGCCCTTCTTGAAGTCGTCGTTGACCCCGGTGCCCACCGCCATGGCGATGTTCATGCCCATCATGGCCATCAGGCCCGGGACCAGGTAGCTGACGTACTCGCCCTGGTTGCCCTTGCCGGAGACGGCGCCGCCGAAGACGAACACGAACAGCAGCGTGAAGATGATCGGCATGAACAGGACGTCGAACATCGACTCGGGGTCCTGTTTGATCTGGAGGGCGTTGCGGCGCACCAGGGCGCCGATGTGCCGCAGATTGGCCCGCAGGCCGATCCGGCCCTCGCCGGGGTGCGCGGCCACCGAGGCCGGACCGGGCGCGGTGGGCGCGGGCTTCGTCGTGGTTACGGTGCTCATGCCGCGACCTCCTCGGTCTTCTCGGTGGGGACGGAGTCCTCGATGAGGGTGGGCTTCTGGCCGGTGATGGCCAGGAACACCTCGTCGAGGCTGGGCAGGTACGTGCCGAGGTCGGCGATCGCGTACCCGCGGGCGGCCAGCAGGCCGACCACGGCGGTCAGCTGCTCGTCGCTCAGGATCGGGACCAGCAGTACGCCCTCGTCCGGCACGGCCTGGGAACCGGCCACGCCGTCCAGTCCGGCCTCGGCCAGCGCGCGGGCCATGCCCGGCAGGTCGGCGGCGGCGACGGGGCGGATCTTCAGGGTGCGGCCGCCGACGCGGGCCTTCAGCTCGTCGACCTTGCCGTTGGCGATGACCTTGCCGCGGTCGATGACCGTCAGCTCGCCGGCGAGCTGCTCGGCCTCCTCCATGTACTGGGTGGTGAGCAGCACGGTGGCGCCCTCGGCGACCAGCCGCTGGACCTCGTCCCACACCTCGTTGCGGGTGCGCGGGTCGAGACCGGTGGTCGGCTCGTCCAGGTAGAGCACGGCGGGGTTGCCGATCAGGGAGGCGGCGAGGTCGAGCCGGCGGCGCATGCCGCCGGAGTAGTTCATGGCGGCCTTCTTGGCCGCCTCGGTCAGCGAGAACCGCTCCAGCATCTCGTCCGCGCGGCGGCGGGCGTCCTTGCGGGAGAGGTCGAGCAGCCGCCCGATCATGTAGAGGTTCTCCCAGCCGGAGAGCTTCTCGTCGACCGAGGCGTACTGCCCGGTGAGGCCGATGGTGCGGCGCAGCTGCCGCGGCTGGCGGACCACGTCGAACCCGGCGACGACGGCCGTGCCGGCGTCGGGGATGACGAGGGTGGAGAGGCAGCGGACGAGGGTGGTCTTTCCGGCGCCGTTGGGTCCGAGGACTCCGAGGACCGTGCCCTCGCGGACGTCCAGGTCCACGCCGTCGAGCGCCTTGGTCTCGCCGTAGTGCTTGACCAGCCCCCGTACCTCCACGGCATTGGGCTTGTTGTTGTTTCGCGTCATGTCCACCATGGGACCACCCGCCACTGACAAAGCACCGACAGCCGACCGACAAGCAGTCGACGGACCGGCGGCGGAGCGGCGGCGGACACGCGACGGCCCGCCGGCGAAGGGGTCGCCGGCGGGCCGTCGCAGCCGTTCACCTGATCAGTGGAAGGCGTGCTCCGCCTGCGGGAACGTTCCGCCGACCACGTCCTCGGCGAAGGCCTTCGCCGCGTCGCCCATGGTCGCGCGGAGGTTCGCGTACTGCTTCACGAACCGCGGCAGCTTCCCGCCGGTCAGGCCCATCATGTCGGTCCATACCAGAACCTGCGCGTCGCACTCCGAGCCCGCGCCGATGCCGACCGTCGGGATGTGCAGGGACCGGGTGACCTCGGCGGCCAGCTCGGCCGGGACGAGCTCCAGCACCACCGCGAAGGCGCCCGCGTCCTGCGCCGCCTTCGCGTCGCGCAGCAGCTGGTGCGCGGCCTCGTCGCCGCGGCCCTGCACCCGGTAGCCCATCGCGTTGACCGACTGCGGGGTCAGGCCCAGGTGGGACATGACCGGGATGCCCGACTGCACGATCAGCTCGGTCTGGGCCAGCGAGCGCTCGCCGCCCTCCAGCTTCACCGCTCCGACCCCGGCCTCCTTCACGAGACGGGTGGCACTGCGCAGCGCCTGCACGGCGCCTTCCTGGTACGAGCCGAACGGCATGTCGCCGATGACCAGGGCGCGGCTCGTGCCCCGTACGACGGCCGCCGAGAGCATGGTCATCTGGTCCATCGTCACCGGGACGGTGGAGTCGTAGCCGAGGTGGCAATTGCCCATGGAGTCGCCGACGAGGATGACCGGGATGCCGGACTCGTCGAAGACGGAAGCGGTCATGGCGTCGTAGGCGGTGAGCATGGGCCACTTCTCGCCGCGTTCCTTGGCGAGCGTCAGGTCGCGGACGGTGATGCGCCGGGTGCCCGTGCCTCCGTACAGGGTGGGGGGACCCGACGAGGCTGCTGCTGCGGGTTCGCGGGCAGGCGAAACGGCATGCGTCATTGCAACTGCTCCTTGTGTCATCTCGAGGCACCCTCACGGCGTCCCCGGACTTACCCACCATGGTGGCATCCGTGGGGCCGAAGGCGGAAGTGGTGTGGGGGACACCCGGCCCGCGGGATCCAATGTGCGCGTTTCGTGACAAGCGGAACCCCGTGCGCACGGCCGTTCGTCCTCCCGGACGTACGGCCGCTACGGACGGTCGTGACGTACGACACGGAAGGCTCCGTGCATCGCCTAGGGTCAAGGGGCGGGGACGGAGCGCGAGCACGGCAGTGAGGGCAGTGGCATGGCACAGGCGTACATGACGGAATCGGGGAACGGCGGCTCGGAGCCCGAGCCCTCCGGATCCCGCTTCCTGCGCCGGCTGGCCGAACTGCGCAAGGACCCCGGGATCTGGCGGCGGGGATGGGTGCTCGCCGCGATCGCCCTGCTGATCGCGCTGGTGATGATCTTCCACGCGGAGCTGCCCAACGACGTGGGCAACCTCGGCAGCCTCACCGAGACCTTCCTGCCCTGGCTGGGCCTGGCCGTCCCGCTCCTGCTGGCCGGCGCCGTCTTCCGCAGGTCCGCGATCGCGCTCATCGCGCTCGTGCTGACCGGCGCGGTCTGGGTGAACCTCTTCGGCGGGCTGGTCACCGACAAGTCCGGCTCCGGCGGCAACCTCGTGGTCGCCACCCACAACGTCGACGCCGACAATCCCGACCCGGGCGGCACCGCCGAGTCCGTCGCCAGGTCCGGGGCCGACGTCCTGGCCCTGACCGAGCTCAAGGGGAGCGCCGTCCCCGTCTACGAGAAGGCCCTCGCGGGCACGTACAAGTACCACTCGGTCGAGGGCACGGTCGGCCTCTGGAGCAAGTACCCGCTGAGCGCGAGCGCGCCCGTCGACATCAGGATGGGCTGGACCCGGGCCATGCGCGCCACCGTCGACACCCCGCACGGCAAGGTCGCGGCCTTCGTCGCGCACCTGCCCTCGGTCCGGGTCAAGCTGAAGGCCGGCTTCACCGCGAACCAGCGCGACGACAGCGCCGACGCGCTGGGCGCCGCCCTCGCCGCCGAACCGCTGAAGAAGGTCATCCTGCTCGGTGACCTCAACGGCACCATGAACGACCGCGCCCTGTCCGAGGTCACCTCGCAGATGCGCTCCACCCAGGGCGCGGCGGGCGACGGCTTCGGCTTCAGCTGGCCGGCGCAGTTCCCGATGGCCCGGATCGACCAGATCATGGTCCGCGGGATCCGGCCGGAGGCCTCCTGGACCCTGCCCCGCACGGGCAGCGACCACCTTCCCGTCGCCGCCCGGGTCACGGTCAAGCCTTCCTGACGCACACGGCCGCCGGGCACGGTCCGCGTGCCCGGCGGCCACGCGCGGTGGCTCGCCACGCGCGGTGGTTACGCCTGCTCGCGCCAGCCGTTCGTGATGGGCAGCCGGCGGTCCTTGCCGAAGCCCTTCGCGGAGATCTTCGTGCCCGGCGGGTACTGGCGGCGCTTGTACTCCGCCGTGTCCACCATCCGCAGGGTCCTGGCGACCAGCTCGCGGTCGAAGCCGGCCGCCACGATGGCCTCCATGCCCTGGTCGCGGTCCACGTACAGGGCGAGGATCGCGTCGAGCATCGGGTAGTCCGGCAGCGAGTCCGTGTCCACCTGGCCCGGGCGCAGTTCGGCGCTCGGCGGCTTCACGATGGAGTTCTCCGGGATCGGCGGGGTCTCGCCGCGCTCCGCGGCGGCCCGGTTGCGGTACTGCGCGAGCCGGAAGACGTCCGTCTTGTAGACGTCCTTGATCGGGCCGTACGCGCCCACCGAGTCGCCGTAGAGCGTGGAATAGCCGACGGCCAGCTCCGACTTGTTGCCGGGGGCCAGCACGATGTGGCCCTCCTGGTTGGAGACCGCCATCAGCATGGTGCCGCGCAGCCGGGACTGGAGGTTCTCCTCGGCCAGGCCGGTGAGGCCGAGCGAGCCCATGTACGCGTCGAACATCGGCTCGATCGGCACGGTCCGGAGGTTCAGGCCGGTCCGCTCGGCCAGGTCGGCCGCGTCCCCCTTGGAGTGGTCCGAGGAGTACTTCGAGGGCATCGAGACGCCGTACACGTTCTGCGCGCCGATCGCGTCGCAGGCGATGGCGGCGACGAGCGCGGAGTCGATGCCTCCGGAGAGCCCGATCAGGACGGAACGGAATCCGTTCTTCTTCACGTACGCGCGCAGGCCCACGACCAGCGCGTCGTAGACCTCCTCGTCGTCGTCGAGGCGGTCGGCGTAACCGCCGGTGACGACGGGCTCGTACGCCTCCACGGGCTCCTCGGACAGGATCACGCGGTCGATGCGCAGTCCGTCGTCCACCACGCCCTCGGGGGCGTCGGCGCGCGCGGCGGGCAGGTCGAGGTCGACCAGGACGCAGCCCTCGGAGAACTGCGGGGCGCGGGCGATGACCTCGCCGCCGGCGTCGACGACGATCGAGTCGCCGTCGAAGACCAGCTCGTCCTGGCCGCCGATCATCGCCAGGTAGGCGAGGGTGCAGCCGGCCTCCTGGGCCCGCTTCTGTACCAGTTCGAGGCGCAGGTCGTCCTTGTTGCGCTCGTACGGGGACGCGTTGACCGAGATCAGCAGTCCGGCCCCGGCGGAGCGGGTGGCCGGGACCCGGCCGCCCTCCTGCCAGAGGTCCTCGCAGATGGCCAGGGCCACGTCGACGCCGTGGACCCGGATCACCGGCTGGGTGTCGCCCGGCACGAAGTACCGGAACTCGTCGAACACCCCGTAGTTGGGCAGGTGGTGCTTGGCGAAGCGCAGGACGACCTGCCCGCGGTGCAGCACGGCCGCCGCGTTCTCGGGGGAGCCGGCCGGCTTGCCCAGCCGGGGGACGGCCTTCTCGGTGCGGTCGAGGTAACCGACGACGACCGGCAGCTCGCCGAGGCCCTCGGCCGCCAGCCGCCGCGCGAGCTCGCGCAGCGCGGCACGGGAGGCCTCGACGAAGGAGCCCCGCAGGGCGAGGTCCTCGACGGGGTACCCGGTCAGCATCATCTCCGGGAACGCCACCAGGTGGGCACCCTGCTCGGCGGAGTGCCGGGTCCAGTGGACGACCGAGTCGGTGTTGGCGGCGATGTTGCCGACATGCGAGTCGATCTGATTCAGAGCGAGGCGTAGTTGAGGCACGGCGCCCAGTCTAATCGTCTTTCTGACGCGATGTCCGGGGCCCCGGCCATCCGGTGTGCTCGGGTCAGCCGATCGAGCCGCTGAACTTGGCGTTGGGCAGCAGGATTCCGGGTGAGATGTCGGCGCTGATGCGCTCGGTGCCCTCCGGGACCTCGAAGGCCACGACCCCGCTCGCGGACTCGCCCGGCAGGATGTCACCCTTGATCATCTTCGGGACGTCGCCGTCGAAGACGAGCTTGGCGGTCATCCCGTTCGCGTCGCGGACGTTGGGCATCGCGTAGATGACGTTGTGCGTGGCGGACGAGCCGTTGGTGATGGTGAGCGTCATCTCCACCGCGTTGCCCACCTTGGAGTACTTGTTCTTCGTGACGTACTTCTTCGGCGCCGAGAGGCTCACCTTGATGCCGTTCGGGTAGGTGAAGGTCTCGCCGAACGGCAGCGCGCTGGTCAGGCCCGGGACCTGGGAGGGCGACGGGGACGCGGACGGCCGGGGCTCACCGCTGGGGTAGAGGCCCTCCAGGTCCAGCTCGTCCTCGTCGATGTCCATCCCCTGCTCGTAGCGGCTGGAGCCGCGATCGAGGAAGGCGGCCGTGACGAAGAAGCCTGCGCCGGAGGCGGCGAGGCCGAGCACGCCGAGGACGGTGCCGACGACGGACATCGCCTTGTTCGGGGCGCCCTTGCCGGCGCGGACGAGCCCGCCGATCCCGAGGCCCGTGGCGACGATGGCCAGCAGGGCGCCCAACCAGAAGAAGAAGGGCAGGAGGCCGGTCAGGACGGCGAAGCTGGCGACGATCACGGCGGCGATGGCCAGGCCGTTGGTGGTCGGGGGGCCCTGCGGGTAACCGGCGTACGGGACCCCGTTGAAGCCGGGCTGTCCCCACGCGGGGGCCGGCGCGCCCCAGGCGGGGGCCGGTCCGGGGACGGTCGGCGGGCCCGGAACCGGGGTGGGCGGGGCGAAGGGCGAGGGGGTGGGGGCTGCCGGGGTGTCAAAGGCCGCGGGGGCGGCCGGTGCTGCCGGTGCCTGGGGGGTGGACGGGGCCGCGGGTGCCTTGGGAGCCGAGGGGTCGGGTGTGGCCCACGGGTCAGCGGGGGCGGGCGCCGGGGCGGGAGTGGCGGGCGCGTCGACCGGGGCCGGGGCCGGGGCCGCGGCCGCGGCCGGGGGCGTATCGACAGGGGCCGGGGCCTCGGGAGTTCCGGCGTCGGCCGGGGCCCCGGGGGCTGCCTGGCTCTCCGGCGCCGCCGGGGCCGGGGTCTTGTCGAGCGACAGCGGCTGCGCGGGTGCGGACGGCGCCGGTATGGAGGCGGCCTCGGGTATCGAGGTGCCCGCCGGCTCCGCAGGCGGGCCGGGAGGGATGCTGGGCGGGTTCGGCGTGGTGCTCATACCGGCGAGGGCGTCCTTTTGTCGCAGCTGCAGTGATCACCGCAAGGGTGCCACGACCACGGCCCGCACCCGTCCGAATTCCGGCCCGGTATGCGCACCGCGCCCCCGAGCGGCGCGGTGTCGCGGGAGCCGGCCGGTCCGGCGCCGAGGTACAGCAGGACGAGCCCCGCGAGCACGGCGGAGCAGACGGACACGGGGTCCATGCCGGTTCCGGGCCACTGCGTTCCGGCGGCCCGCGCCGGGCCCGCGGCCGGTCCCATGGCCGGTCCCCTGGCCGCTCCCGCGGCCGGTTCCGCCGCCGGTTCGAGGGCCGGCAGGGGGTCCTGCCCGGTGTCCGGCGCCGTCGGCGGGGGCGCCGGAATGTGGTGCGCGCCACCGTCCGCGGCCGGGCCGGATGACCCGGCCGAGGCAACGGAGCGGGCCGCGGACACGTCCTCCATGGCATGGGAGTCAGCCGGATGGCCGAGGGTGTGCATGGTGACGATGCCCAGCAACAGCGCGGCGAGCAGCAGCAACCGGGGCCCCGGGGCGGCTCGCTGAGCACTGCGCGTCATGGCCGGAACCCTACCCGGGGTGGGTATCTGATCATAGGACCGACCCCCGGGTCTGCTTAGGATTAGTCACACTATGTCCCCCCATGGCCTCTCTCCGCGGACCGCCTGGCCGGTCGCCGTGCTGATCGGTCTCGCCGGCGCCGCCTACACCGCGTGGGTGCTCGAAGTCGTGCTCTCCACGGGCCTCAACCCCATCGAGACGTACGTCAGCGAGCTCGCCGCCCAGGACCAGCCGCTCGGCGGTCTGTTCCGGGCCACCGACTTCACCGCCGGGCTGCTCGCCTTCGCCGGCGGACTGCTGGCCCTGTTCCGGCTGCTGAAGCACGCCGAGTCGCGCCGCCTCTGGGCGGTCGTCGGCTGGGCCGGGGTCACCCTCTTCGGCGCGGCCACCGCCGCCGACGCCTGGCTGCCGCTGAGCTGCACGCCCACCGTGGACCCCGAATGCGCCGCCCTGGAGACCGCCGGCCTGGTCCCCGCCACCCACCGGGCCCACGCCGTCAGCAGCAGTCTCGCCATGACCGGTGCCCTGGTCGGCCTGGTGGCCCTGACCGTCGCCGCCCGCCGCTACGGCTGGTTCGCCCCGCTCGCCCGCTACGGCCCCGCGCTCGTCGCCCTCGAACTGCTCGCCACCGCGTGGACGCTGACCGCCATCGCGCTGTTCACCGCGGGGCGCGGGACCTGGGCCCTCGGCGCGGGGCAGCGGCTCCAGGTGCTGCTCGTGGCGCTCTGGCTGGGCCTGCTCGCGTACTCGGTCCACAAGGAAGGCCGTACGTGACGCCGCGCGTGCCGCCGTCCATGGAGCCGTACGAGGACCGGCATGCGGCTCCGTCCGCGAGCGGCGGCGGCCGGTTCGTGCGCGTGGACGGGGTCCCGCTGCACGTCGTCGTCGAGGGCCGGGGGCCGGTGTGCGTGCTGAGCGCCGGGCTCGCCATGGCCTGGTTCGACTGGGACCCCGTCGCCGCGTTGCTCGCCGCCTCGGGCCGCACCGTCGTCCGCTTCGACCGCCCCGGCCACGGCCTCAGCGGCCCGGCCGCCGAGCCGCCGACCACCGCCGGGGAGGCCCACCGGATCGCCGGCCTGCTGGACGCACTCGCTCTCACCGGCCCGGTCACCGGCCCGGTCACCGTCGTCGGGCACTCGATCGCCGCGTTCCACGCCGAGGCCTTCGCCCGCCTGTACCCGCGGCGCACCGCCGCCCTGGTCCTCCTCGACGGCAGTGTCGAGGAGGACCCCCGTACGGTGCTGCCCGCGGCGCTGCGCACCGGCGCCGCCCGCGCCCTCGGCCGGGCGGTGACCGCCGCCGGGCTGCCGGCCGCGCTGGGACCGCCGGCCCGGCGCGCCGCCGTACGGGCCTCCCGCACCGGCGGCTCCGACCCGGCAGCACGGGACCTCGTACGCCGCTGCTACCGCACCGGCCGCGTCTGGCGCGGCGCCCTGCTGGAGAACTCCCGCTACCCGGACATGGCCGCCGAGCTGCTCGCCCTGCGCGGGACGCACCCGCTGACCGCCCCCGCCACCGTCCTCGCCGGCCACGACGGTTCGGCGGGCGGCGGCGCCCTGCGCTGGCTGGCCCGCCAGGCGGACCTCGCGGACGTGCTCGGCGCGCGCTTCGAGGTCGCCGAGCCCGCCGGGCACCTGGTCATGCTCGACCGCCCGGACCAGGTGGCCCGGGCGGTCCGCAACGCCGCCGGTCAGCCCCTCGCGTAGACCTTCTCGGCCCAGCCCGCGATCTGCTCGTCGGAGAGGTGCTTGGCCAGATCGGCCTCACTGATCATGCCGACCAGCTTCTTGTTGCTGATCACCGGCAGCCGGCGGATCTGGTGGCTCTGCATCTCTTCCAGCACCTCGGATACGTCCGCGCCCGCGTCGATCCAGCGCGGGGTGCCCTGGGCCATGTCACCGGCCGTGGTCTTCGACGGGTCGTGCCCCTTGGCCACGCAGCCGACCACGATGTCGCGGTCGGTCAGGATCCCGCAGAGCCGTTCCTCGCTGTCGCTGATGGGCAGCGCGCCCACGTTGAGCTCGCTCATCAGCTGGGCGGCCCGGTCCAGGGTCTCGGTGGCGGGGATCCACTGGGCCCCCCTGTGCATGATCTCTCCGGCGGTGGTCATCGCATCAACCTCCTGAGCGCCGTACGAGCGGCGGGGCGCGGCTGCGCCCGCCTCGGCGCCCCCCGCCCACGGACCGCGGTGCGACTCCACGCACGGACGGAGTGCACGCCCGTACGGGTGAGAGGGCGCCCTCCCACCACCGTACGGGCATGCCCCGTCACCCGCGCGGCGCATGCCCGGTCACCCGCGCGGCGCATGCCCGCTCACCCGCGCGGCGCAGCTCCGCGCTTGCCGAGCATGTCCGTCATCAGCGTGAGCTCCGAGCGCTGCGCGTCGGCCATGCCCTGGGCGAGCGCCCGCTCGACCGGGGTCACGCACTGCTGCGCACAGCCCTCGGCCATCGCGACGCCGCCCTTGTGGTGGTCGGTCATCAGCTGGAGGAAGAGCACCTCCGCGTCCCGGCCCTCGGCGGAGCCCAGCCGGGCCAGCTCCTCCTTGGTCGCCATGCCGGGCATCAGCGCGCCGGGCTGGGCCGCGCCGTGCTCCGCGTGATCCCCGTGGCCTCCGGAAGCCCCCATCCAGGACATCGGGGGTTCGTCGGCCATCACCTTCGGCAGCCCCCACAGGTCCAGCCAGCCGAGCAGCATGCCCCGCTGGTTGGCCTGGGTGTTGGCGATGTCGAAGGCGAGGGTGCGCACCGCCTCGTCCTGGGTGCGGTCCCGCACGATGAAGGACATCTCCACCGCCTGCTGGTGATGCACCGCCATGTCCCGGGCGAAGCCCGCGTCCGGGGAGTGCAGCCCCGGCGTGGCGGGGGCGGCGGTCCGGGGCGGCGCACCGGGATCGCCGTTGGCGGCGGCGACCGTGGCTGCCGCCGCGAACAGCAGCGCCAGCAGGACGGCCGTGCCCGCGGCCCAGTACGTACGGGGCGTGCGGGGCGTGCGGCCGGTCACTTGTCGGCCAGCCCGCTCGTGCAGGCCGCGCCCGGCTCGGGGGTCTGCTCGCCCTGCACGTACTTGGTGAAGAACTGCTTCACCCGCGGGTCGTCCGCCGTCTCCACGGTCAGCTGCTTGCCCCACGCGCTGAGCATGATCGCGCCGGCCTGCTCCTTGACCGGGCTCATCAGCGTGTACGGGGTCTTGCCGACGGTCGCGGCGAGCTTGTCCACGTCGGCCTTGGCGGCCTTCTCGTTGTACGTCACCCAGACGGCCCCGTGCTCCAGCGAGTGCACGGCGTTCACCTCGGGCAGCGGGTTCTTGTAGACGTCGCCGTTGCAGTTCATCCAGCGGGGGTGGTGGTCACCGCCGACCGGCGGATTCATCTCGTACTTCACCGGGGTCTCGACGTGGTTGCGGCCGAGCTTCTTCGCGTCCCAGAGCTGCTCGCCCTCGACGGGCTTCTTGCGGACCTCCTCGGCCTCCTTGCGGATCTGCTCCGCGGCTTCCTTCTTGCGCTGCTCGGTCTGCTTCTGGTCGATCAGCACCCATGCGCCGAAACCGACCAGACCGGCGACGATGACCGTCGAGACGGTGATCGCGATGGCCTTGTTGCGCCGCTCCCGGATCTTCTCGGCGCGGCGCATCTCGGCTATGCGCGCCTGGCGGGAGTGCGGGTCGGTGTGCTGCTGGGTCCTGCCGGACTTGCTGGCCATGTGCCCTGGTTCCTTCTGCTGATGGGGGGTGGACGGAACGCGAAACCGGACCTGTCAGGTCCGCAGCACCTGGAGGGCATGCAGGTCGGGGGCGCGCGCGAGCGGTCCGGGCGGCCGGATCCGGCCCGCGCCGGAGACCTCGGCGGCGGGTGGCGGCGCGCCGCCCGGCACGGTCACGGCGGGCGGCGGCACGGGCAGTACGCCCGGGGTCACGTGCGCGAGGGAGGAGCAGCCGGGCAGGTCGTACGGGGACACGCAGAGGGCGTGCGCCGTGCCGTGCGTCCGCGGTTCGGCCCGCGCGCCCGCCGGCGCGGGTGCGGAGACGGAGGACTCGCCCGACCGGGAGGCGCACAGGAACAGCGCGCCGGTCAGCACCCCGACCAGTACCCCGACCAGCGGCCCGAAGACCGTCAGCGGAAGGGCACGCCGAAGCCCGGGACGTCCCCGACGCCCCGGCCGCACGTACTGCAGGCCCCCCATGGGCGCAGATGGTAATGCTCATGACGGCTCCGAGGTCAGTGCGGGGGTGCCGCGAGCTTTCCCGGGTGCGTAATGTGGCGGAAACCACCACTGGCGATACTGGGCCGGCCCGACTGTGCCCCGAACCGTGAGGCGGTGGTGCACAGGCCGTCTGAACTGCGAGGATGAAGGCATGGACAAGCAGCAGGAATTCGTCCTCCGGACGCTTGAGGAGCGCGACATCCGCTTCGTGCGCCTGTGGTTCACCGACGTACTGGGCTTCCTCAAGTCCGTCGCGGTCGCCCCCGCGGAGCTGGAGCAGGCCTTCGACGAGGGCATCGGCTTCGACGGCTCCGCCATCGAGGGCTTCGCACGGGTCTACGAGTCCGACATGATCGCCAAGCCGGACCCGAGCACGTTCCAGATACTGCCGTGGCGCGCCGAGGCCCCCGGGACCGCCCGGATGTTCTGCGACATCCTCATGCCGGACGGATCGCCGTCCTTCGCGGACCCGCGCTACGTCCTCAAGCGCATCCTGGCCAAGACGTCCGACCTGGGCTTCACCTTCTACACCCACCCGGAGATCGAGTTCTTCCTGCTGAAGGACAAGCCGCTGGACGGAACCCGCCCGGTCCCGGCCGACAACTCCGGCTACTTCGACCACACCCCGCAGAACGTGGGCATGGACTTCCGCCGCCAGGCGATCACCATGCTCGAATCGATGGGCATCTCGGTCGAGTTCAGCCACCACGAGGGCGCCCCCGGCCAGCAGGAGATCGACCTCCGCTACGCCGACGCCCTCTCCACGGCCGACAACATCATGACCTTCCGCCTCGTCATGAAGCAGGTAGCCCTCGAACAGGGCGTGCAGGCCACCTTCATGCCGAAGCCGTTCTCGGAGTACCCGGGCTCGGGCATGCACACCCACCTCTCCCTTTTCGAGGGCGACCGCAACGCCTTCTACGAGTCGGGCGCCGAGTACCAGCTCTCGAAGGTGGGCCGCTCCTTCATCGCGGGCCTGCTCAAGCACGCCGCCGAAACGGCAGCGGTCACCAACCAGTGGGTCAACTCCTACAAGCGCATCTGGGGCGGCTCCTCCCGCAGCGCCGGCGCGGGCGGCGAGGCCCCCTCGTACATCTGCTGGGGCCACAACAACCGCTCCGCCCTGATCCGCGTCCCGATGTACAAGCCGGGCAAGACGGGCTCCTCCCGCGTCGAGGTCCGCTCGATCGACTCGGGCGCCAACCCGTACCTCACCTACGCCGTCCTCCTCGCGGCCGGCCTCAAGGGCATCGAGGAGGGCTACGAACTCCCCGCGGGCGCCGATGACGACGTCTGGGCCCTCTCCGACGCCGAACGCCGCGCGATGGGCATCGAACCCCTCCCGCAGAACCTCGGCGAGGCCATCTCCCTGATGGAACGCAGCGAACTGGTCGCCGAAACCCTCGGCGAACACGTCTTCGACTTCTTCCTCCGCAACAAGAAGCAGGAGTGGGAGGAGTACCGCTCGGAGGTCACGGCCTTCGAACTCCGCAAGAACCTCCCGGTCCTCTAACCCCTCGCGGCTCGCGCACGACCCTCCGGGCCGGTGGTCACCGACCACCGGCCCGGAGCCGTCCCGTGGACCTGCTGATGCCTCTTCACGCATCTTGAGATGCGCCGGTGCCGTGCCGGGTGTTTC
Organism: Streptomyces sp. NPDC029164; assembly: GCF_055563995.1. Lineage (NCBI taxonomy): Bacteria > Bacillati > Actinomycetota > Actinomycetes > Kitasatosporales > Streptomycetaceae > Streptomyces > Streptomyces sp. NPDC029164. Next base: position 92,213 of record NZ_JBVHWW010000021.1, read on the forward strand.
CCGGCCCGCATCTGCGGCCACCGGTCCCCGGCGTGGTGCGGGCGTCAGCGGACTGCGCGGTGCCAGGTGGGGCGGGTGGGGGTGGTGGGGGTGGTGGTTGTGTGGAGTTCGGCGTCGAGGCCCAGGACCGTTGTCGTGGTGGTGCCGGTGGGTTCGAGGACGGCCGAGGGGGCGCCGGCGAAGAGCATGCGGGATTCCGCCCAGGCAGGGGGGCCGCCGAGGCCCGTCGTTCCTATGGTGCCGCTCTCGGCGCGGCCCGCCACGAGGCGGCCCGCGGCGCCGACCGCGCCGTAGCCGGCCCGGCCGCCCGCCTCCGCGACGCTGGAGACCTGGGGCCTGGCGGTGGGGCCCGCCGTGACCAGGGCGGTGCGTACGACCCCGGAGTCGGGGCGGCGGAAGTACAGGCGGACGCCCGCGCCCTCCGGGGAGGCGGAGAGGGGGACCGTCGTGGCGGGCAGGCCCGTCGGCGAGGGCCCGGCCAGCGTGGTGCCCGCGGCGGGCTGGGTCCAGGCCAGGACGGACTTGGTGGTGGTGGCGTACACGTGGCGCCGCCCGGCGGTGTCGACCGCGGTCACCGGGTCGCCCTGCAGGTCCTCGCCGCCGAGGCGCTGCCAGGGGGAGAAGCCGCCGTCCGGCAGCTGGGCGGTGGCGCGCAGGGTGCGGCGGGAGTCGCGCAGGTAGACCGTGAGGAGGCCCTGCCCGTCCACGGCGGCCGCCGGGGCGCTGATCGACGAGGTGCCCTCCTCGTCGGTCCGTTCGGGGGTGCCGAGCGACTGCCACGGGCCGAACGGCCCGTCGGGCGCGGACTGGACGGCGTACACGACGTCGCGCCGGTAGTCGGCGGGTGCGGAGCCGAAGGCCGTGCGGGTGGCGAGGACGGCGATGCGGCCGTCGGGGAGGCGGGCGGTGTTCGCCCCCGGGTCGATGCCCGTGCCCGGGAGGAGGACCGGGCCCGCCCAGTCGCCGCCGGGCCCCCGCGTCCAGTACGCCATCTGGCCGTCGAGCGCGGCGAACGCCCAGAGGCGGCCGGGCGTTCCCTGCGTCAGCCAGGAGGTGCTGTCGGCGCGGGTGTAGCGCAGTGACTGGGCCCAGTTGCGCCCGGTGGGGTTGCCCGCGACCTTGCGGTCACCGCATCCCGACGGGCTGCCGCAGTGGTCCTGGTGGTCCTGCCAGGCGTAGGTCCGCAGGTAGTTGGTCTTCGTCTCGGCCGTCTGCGGGTCCAGCGAGTGGGGCAGGGTGCTGTTGTGGTAGCCGAGGTAGCTCTGGACCGAGAAGCGGGGGCGGCGCTGGACCTGGGCGGCGTAGGCGGCGGTGGCGGCCTGTACGAAGCGCGCCCCGTACATGTGGTCCTGGTGGTCGGTGTACCGGCCGCTGTCCCCGTACCGGTTCGGCGTCGGGTCCTGCATCCGTATCGTCGTCGGCCGGTACAGCTCCAGGACTCCGGCTATCGACTGGACGAGCTGGTCCTTCGTGTACGAGAACGGCTGCTTGACCGGGGTGCCGGAGGTCAACTGCGCGTCCAGCGAGGCTATCCGGCCGTTCCACAGGCCGCGCAGGCTCTCGGGGGTGTCCCCGCCCGTGCTGCGGGCCTCGCGCAGCATCAGCCACACCAGGTTGACCTGCGGCTTCGCTATGAGGACGTCGAGTTCGGCCCGGCCGCCGCCGGCGGTGGGTATGACCGTGCGCTTCCACGCGCTGGTGCGGTCGCCGGTGGCCATCTGGGCGTACGCGGAGCGGATGCCGTTCTGCCGGGCCTCCGCGTAGTGGGTGCGGTCGGCGGGCTGCTCGGGGTCCTTGGCCGCGCCGCCGCCGGCCTCGTTGCGCCCGTCGGACTCGCCGGAGGTGAGGTACGCGGTGGTGACCTGGGTACCGGACAGCAGGGAACGGCTGAGGTCCGGGTTCATGAAGAAGAGGTCGTCGTCGGGGTGCGCGACGACCTGGACGACGGACCCGGAGTCGACGCTCGCGGGGAGGACGGCGGCCGGGCCCGTCTCCGGGGTGGCCTCGGCCGAGGTCTGCTGGCCGGTGGCCACGGAGAGCACACCGGTGGCGCCGGCTGTCAGCACGGTGAGCAGAGCCGCGAAGCGGCGACGGGTCACGGGCATCGGGGCACGCCTTGGGTCGTTCCGGGCGGAGAAACCGCTGAGCAGTCAGAGAGAGGCCAAAACGGGGAACTTGGTTCACCGATTCGGCCGATGACCGCCACTTTCCGGAAGCGATCGGATGTGACGCCGTCTTGTGGGGTTTTGATCCCGGAATGCGACCCGAATGTGGAGGCGCTTCGTCCGCCTCTGGTCCCCTTTCTACGGGGCCGAGTTGCGCGGGCCCACCGGCTGCCACGGCGCGAGGTACGCGTCCGGCGCGTCGGCCGAAGACGTCACGTACAGCCGCGCGTCGAGCCCCACCACCGCCAGGCTGACCATGCTCTTCCCGAGCATCACGGAGGACGGCGCACCGACGAACATCAGCGGGGACCGCTCCCACGGCCGGCCCGGGCCGACCTCCGAGCCCAGCTGCCCGCCCGCCGAACGGCCCGCCAGCACGTGACCGCTCGCCGTCACCGAGCCGAAGCCCTGGAGCCCGCCGAGGTCGGTCATGTTGTTCAGCTTCAGCCCGCCCTCACCCGTCATCAGGGCCGTACGCACGTTGCCCGACCCGGGCTTGCGGAACCACAGCCGCACCCCGCCCTCCCGGCCCTCCGCGGTCAGCGGAAGCGTGGTGTCCGGCAGCCCCGTCGGCGTGACCGGACCCAGCGGGGCGCCCGGCTTCGGCTGCACCCAGCCGACCACCGTCCTGGAGGTCGCGGAGAACACCATCCGCCGCCCGGCGCCGTCGGTCGCGGTGGCCGGGCTGCCGTGCAGATCGGCGCCGCCGTACTTCTCCCAGGGCCCCCAACTGCCGTCCGCCTGCTGCACCCGGCCGCGCAGGGTGTACGAACCGTCGCGGACGTACGCCGCCGGCTGCCCGGTGCCGTCGACCGAGACGGCCGGGGAGCTGATGTCGGAGGTCCAGTTCTCGTCCGCGACCTCGGGGGTGCCGAGCGACTGCCACTCCCCGAACCGCTCCGCCCCCGCCCGCTCCTGGGCGGTGTAGACGACCTCGCGCTTGTAGTCGGTGGGCTTCGCGCCGAAGGAGGTACGGGTCCCGAAGACGGCTATCCGGCCGTCCTTGAGGGTGACGGTGCTCACGCCCGGGTCCATGCCGGTGCCGGGCAGCAGGTCCGGCCCCTTCCAGCGGCCGACCAGACCGGGCCGGTGCCAGACGGCGACCTGGCCGTCGAGCACCTTGAAGGCCCACAGCCCGTGCTCCTTGTCGGAGGTCAGCCAGGTGGTGCTGTTGCCGCGGGCGTAGTTGATGGAGTCCGACCACCGGTTGCCGCCCGGATGGTCGGAGATCTTGAGGTCGCCGCAGCCGGCGTCGCTGCCGCAGTGGTTCTGCCGGTCGAGCCAGGCGTAGGTGTCCAGGATGTCCAGCTTCTCCTTGGCCTCGTCCGGGTCCAGCGCGCTGGGGAGGGAGCCGTTGAAGTAGCCGAGGTAGTTCTGCACCGCGAAGTGCGGGCGGTCCTTGACGTCCTTCGCGTAGGCGGCGGTGGCCAGTTGCACGAAGCGGGCGCCGTAGAAGTGGTCCTGGTGGTCGGTGTACCGCTTGGTGTCCGGGAACCGGCCGGGGGTCGGGTCCTGGGAGCGTACGGTCGTCGGCTTGTACTGCTCCAGCACGCCGACGAGGGTCTGGACGACCTGGTCCTTCGAGTACGAGAACCTCTGCTTGACCGGGGAGCCGGAGGCGAGCATCGAATCCAGCCGGGCGACCTTGCCGTCCCACAGGCCGTGCAGGCTCTCGGGAACGTCGGCGTAGACGTTGCCGGCCTCGCGCAGCTGTAGCCAGACCAGGTTGACCTGGGGCTTGGCGACGAGGACGTCGACCTCGGCGTGGCCGCCGCCCTTGGTCGGTACGACGCCGCGCTTCCAGGCGCTGCTGCGGTCGCCGGTGGCCATCTTGGCGTAGGCGGCGCGGATGCCGTTCTGGCGGGCCTCGGCGTACGCGGACTTGTCGGGGGCGGCGCCGGCCTCCTTGCCGGCCACCGCGTTGATGCCGTCCGCCTCGCCGGAGGTGAGGTAGACCGAGGTCACGGGGTGGCCGGCGGTTATGGAGTAACGGAGGTCCGGATTCATGAAGTACAGGTCGTCGTCGGGGTGCGCGATGATCTGGAGCACCCGGCCGGGGTCCGGCGCGTCGGCGACGGCCGCGGGGGCGGTGACCGCGCTGTCGGGGTCGGCGGGGGAGGCGAGGCCTTCGAGGGCCTCGTTGCCGCGGAGCACGAGCATGCTGCAGGCGGCGGTGGCGGCGCAGAAGGCGACGGCCTTGACGAGGCGGGCCCGGCGGTGGCGCGGGTTCGGGTGCGGCTCGGGGCCGTCGCCGTCGCCGTTGCCGGAGCCGGCCTTGCCGCCGGTGCGGCGGCGCCCGCGTGCGGTTCGCGGCGCGGCGGGGGCGTCGGCGCGGCCGCGGCGGCCGCCACCGGTACCTTCGGCCTCACGGGCCAGCCGCGCGGCCTTCCGTCCGCCGGCCGGTCCGTCCGCCTCGGGTACGTCGCCCTGTGGGCGCTGGTCGGACGGGACTTGCCCGGTCCGGGGAGAGGGGTGGGCGTGCTGAGCCGGCTCGGCCTGGAGAGACGGGTGGGTCCGCTCAGGCCCGTACGCCCGGGCCTCCCCGGCCTGATGGGGCAGGTAGGCGTGCTCGGCCGGCTCGGCCTCGTGGAGCGGCTGGAACGGATGGGGCTGTGGAGTGTGTTGGGTCTGCTGCGGCCCGTGGGCCCAGGCTTCCCCGCCCTGGTGGGGAGGGTACGCCTGCTGGGCCTGCTCGGGCGCGTGCGGCGGGTAGCCCTGCTCGGCCTGGTGAGGCCAGTGGGGCTGGTAGGTGTGCTGTGCCGGCTCCGCCTGGTGGGACGGGTGGGCCTGTGGGGTCTGTTGGGTCTGCTGAGCCCCCTGCGCCCAGGCTTCTCCGGCCTGGTGGGGCGGGTACGCGTGCTGCGCCTCACCGGCCTGCTGCGGCGCGTAGGCCTCACCGGCCCGGTGGGCGTGCTGGGCCGGCTGGGTCCCGTAGGTCGGCTGGGTCCCGTAGGGCGACGGGGCCCCGTGCAATGGCTGGGCCACGTAAGGCTGTTGGGTCTGCTGGGCCTGCTGGGTCCACTGGGCCTCGTGCGGCGCGTGGGTCCACTCGGCCTGGTGGCCCTGGTGCGGCGGGTAGGCCGCCCCGCCCTGCTCGGCCTCGTACGGGCCGTAGGACGCACCGGCCTGGTGCAACGGGTAGGGCTGTTGGTTTTGGTGAGATTGGTGAGTCGGATAGGGCTGGAGGTGCTCGGCCTGGTAGGTCTGGTGACGGGCCGGGTCGACCGCGGCCGCATCGGGGCCGTAAGAGCCGTCGAGACCCTCGGGCGGCGGCCAGGCCGCCGGCGGGTGGACCCAGGCTCCGGCGTCGCCGGGGTGTCCGTCGGACATGGGGCTCCTCGTGGCCGGTCGGCGGGGAGCGGGCCCCATCACGCACTAAGTATTCGGATAATCCGATAATCCCCGTCATGGTACTGCCGGTGAGTCGAACGCCTGCTCCGGCTACGCTCACCACAGGCACGCCAGGGCAGTGGCAGCGACAACCGCAGGAGGCGGCGGGATGACGGTCCCGGGACGCAGGAGCAGCACCTTCATCCGGCTGCTCCGCAGCGGTTTCACCGACCCCTCCACCGCCGCCCGGCTGCTCGACGCCGACGCGCTGGCGGCCGTACGCGCCGATCCGGTGCTGCTCGACGCCCTCGGGGCGACCGCCGACCCCGACCTCGCCCTCCTCGGGCTCGTCCGCCTCGCCGAGGCGCAGCCGCCCGACGAGCTGCCCGGGTTCCTCGACACCCTCGTCAGCGCCAAACCGCTGCGCGACCGCCTCCTCGGCGTGCTCGGCGCCTCCGAGGCCCTCGGCGACCACCTCGCCCGCCATCCCCGCGACTGGCTCACCCTCGTCACCTACGAGGCCGCCGACCTGCACCCCGGACTCCCCGAGTTCGAGCGCGGGCTCGCGGACGCCCACGATCCCGTCGCCCTGCGCGTCGCCTACCGCCGCTGCCTGCTGTCCATCGCCGCACGCGACGTCTGCGGCACCATCGACGTCGCCGAGACCGCCGCCGAGCTCGCCGACCTCGCCACCGCCACCCTCCGCGCGGCCCTGCGGATCGCCTCCGCCGCCGCCCCCGAGGACGCGGCGCGGTGCCGCCTCGCCGTCATCGCGATGGGCAAGTGCGGCGGCAACGAGCTCAACTACGTCTCCGACGTCGACGTGATCTTCGTCGGGGAGGCGGCCAACGGCACGGACGAGGGCAAGGGCATCCAGGCCGCCACCCGCCTGGCCTCCCACCTCATGCGGATCTGTTCCGAGACCACCGTCGAGGGCACCATCTGGCCCGTCGACGCCAACCTTCGCCCCGAGGGCCGCAACGGCCCGCTGGTCCGCACCCTCGCCTCCCACCTCGCCTACTACCAGCGCTGGGCCAAGACCTGGGAGTTCCAGGCCCTCCTCAAGGCCCGCGCCGTGGCAGGCGACCGCGACCTCGGCCGGCAGTACATCGACGCCATAACGCCCCTGGTCTGGCAGGCCGCCGAGCGCGAGAACTTCGTGCCCGACGTGCAGAAGATGCGCCGCCGCGTCGTCGACAACATCCCCGCCGCCCAGGTCGACCGCGAGCTCAAACTCGGCCCCGGCGGCCTGCGCGACGTCGAGTTCGCCGTCCAGCTGCTCCAGCTCGTGCACGGCCGCAGCGACGCCACCCTGCACTCCGGCACCACCCTCGACGCCCTCCACGCCCTCGCCGCCGGCGGCTACGTCGGCCGCGCCGACGCCGCCCAGCTGCACGACGCGTACCGCTTCCTGCGCGCCATGGAGCACCGCATCCAGCTCTACCGGCTGCGCCGCACCCACCTCGTCCCCGAGGACGAGAGCGACCTGCGGCGCCTGGGCCGCTCCATGGGCCTGCGCACCGAGCCCGTCGCCGAACTCAACAAGGCCTGGCGCCGGCACGCCTCCGTCGTCCGCCGCCTGCACGAGAAGCTCTTCTACCGGCCGCTGCTCGACGCCGTCGCCCAGCTCACCCCCGGCGAGACCCGCCTCTCCCCGCGCGCCGCCGGCCAGCGCCTCGAAGCCCTCGGGTACGCCGACCCGGCCGCCGCCCTGCGCCACCTCGAAGCGCTCGCCTCCGGCGTCACCCGCAAGGCCGCCATCCAGCGCACCCTGCTGCCGGTGCTGCTCGGCTGGTTCGCCGACTCCGCCGATCCGGACGCCGGCCTGCTGGGTTTCCGCAAGGTCTCCGACGCCCTCGGCAAGACCCCCTGGTACCTGCGGCTGCTCCGCGACGAGGGCGCCGCCGCCGAGAACCTCGCCCGCGTCCTGTCCGCCGGCCGCCTCGCCCCCGACCTGCTGATGCGCGCCCCCGAGGCCGTGGCCCTGCTCGGCGACCCCGAAGGCCTGCAGCCCCGTACCCACGAGGCCCTCGAACAGGAGGTCATGGCCGCCGTCGGCCGCGCGGGCACCGCCGAGGCCGGCGTCGCCGCCGCCCGCGGCGTGCGCCGCCGCGAGCTCTTCCGTACGACCGCGGCCGACATCATCGGCTCCTACGGTACGGAGGACAACCCGGCCGAGGAGGACCACGGCGCCCTCGTCGACCGGGTCGGCGGCGCCGTCTCCGACCTCACCGCCGTCACCGTCGGCGGAGCCCTGCGCGCCGCCGTCCAGAACCACTACGGCGACACCCTGCCCACCCGGTTCGCGGTGATCGGCGTCGGCCGCTTCGGCGGGCACGAGCTCGGCTACGGCTCCGACGCCGACGTCCTCTTCGTCCACGAACCCCGCGAGGGCGTCGACGAGCAGGAGGCCGCGAAGGCCGCCCAGACCGTCATCGCCGAGATGCGCCGGCTGCTCCAGCTGCCCACCGCCGACCCGCCGCTGCTCATCGACGCCGACCTGCGCCCCGAAGGCCGCTCCGGCCCGCTGGTGCGCACGCTCTCCTCCTACGCCGCCTACTACCGGCGCTGGTCCCTGACCTGGGAGAGCCAGGCCCTGCTGCGGGCCGAACCCGTCGCGGGCGACGCCGACCTCGGCCGTCGCTTCATCGAGCTCATCGACCCGCTGCGCTACCCGATGGAAGGCCTCGGCGAGGACGCCGTACGCGAGATCCGCCGGCTCAAGGCCCGCATGGAGTCGGAGCGGATGCCGCGCGGCGCCGACTCCACCCTGCACACCAAACTCGGCCGTGGCGGCCTCAGCGACGTCGAGTGGACCGTCCAGCTGATCCAGATGCGGCACGCCTGGACCGAACCGGGCCTGCGCACCACCCGTACCCGCCAGGCCCTCGCCGCCGCCCACGCGGCCGGACTGATCCCCACCGACGAGGCGCAGATCCTCGACGAGGCCTGGGTGCTGGCCACCCGCGTCCGCAACGCCGTGATGCTGGTCCGCGGCCGCGCCGGGGACACCTTCCCGTCGGAGGCCCGCGAACTCGGGGCGGTCGGCCGCTACCTCGGATACGCCGAAGGCACGGTCGGGGAGATGCTGGACGACTACCGTCGCATCACCCGCCGTGCCCGGGCGGTGGTCGAGGAACTGTTCTACGGGGGCTGAGCCTCGGGGGCCGAGCCTCCCGGGTCCCCGGCAGTGGCGTCAGCGCGCCGTGCCGAAGTCCTGGGTCCAGTAGTGGTTCGGCTGAGCCAGGCCGATGCCGATCTCCTTGAACGAGCAATTCAGGATGTTCGCCCGGTGGCCGGGGCTGTTCATCCAGCCCTCCATGACCTTCTCGGGGGTGCTGTAGCCGTAGGCGACGTTCTCGCCGTACGAACTCCACGTGTACCCGGCGCGGGTGATACGGGCACCCGGGTCGGAGCCGTCGGAACCGGTGTGGGACATGTTGCCGTGGGCGGCCATGTCCGCGCTGTGGTCCTGCGCGGCCTTCGTGAGCTTCGCGTTGAGGGTGAGGTTCGGGCACCCGGCGGCGGCGCGCTCCTGGTTGACGAGGGCGAGGACCGCGGCGGCGGAGCCGGAGGCCGGCGGGGCCGCCGGGGCCGAGGTCTTCGGGGGCTCGGGCGCCTGCGGCTTCTTGGTGGCGGCCGGCTTCGCCGGCTGCGGCTGGGGCCGCGCGGGCGGTGAGGTCTGCACGGCAGGCTGCGCGGGCGCCGCGGGCGTGCTCGGCGCGGCGGCCGGGGGGCTGCTCGGAGCCGTCGGGACGTCCACGGGGGCCAGGGTGCTGGGTGCGGCCGCGGGCGTGTAGTGCCACGGGCGCTGGCCCTGGTGGCTCGCCGCGCGGGTGCGGCCGCTGTCGTCCGTGTCGAAGCAGGCCATGGCGGCCGTGGGGACACCCATGATTCCCAGGGCGCCGACGGCGATGACTATTTTCCGGTACGGCTTCTTCTTCCGATGCTTCTGCATGCGTGACCTCATTCGGTGATCGCGAAGCTTCCGGCGCCGGAACTGCGGGACGCCGGAATAGCCGCCATTCTGAGAAGTCGGCCAATGGCCTGGCAAGTTTCCGCTTCGCGTTCACGCGGGGCATTCGACACCCGGCTTGAAACGGGCCGATGATCGTGCATGGTCACGATCAGGTCACCGGCACAACCATGTGACGTGTTCTCAGGAAAGGCCGTGACCAGGGAAGTCGACGAGGAGTCGGGCGGTAGCGCGGATTCCGTTCCTGCCGGAGAGGGGAATGTCGAATCCAAAACGGACAAATGTGGAAATGTCGAGGGCGTGGCACGCCCGGGAGGGTGCCCGGCGCCGAGGTTCCCACCGTGACGCATGTCACGCAACCGCCCGCCGGATCACGGCGTCAGGGGCGCCGTGAAGACGTGCGGTGAAGCGAGGCGGCGAAGCGAGGCGCGGTGAAGAAGCGCGGTGAAAGGGCGCAGCGATGAGCGCACGGAGAGCGTGCCCATTTCCCCCGGCCCCATTCGCGGGAATTGCCGGAGCCGGAAAAGATCGCCCAGGCGCTTGCCGATGTCCCGGCCTTGACCGGTCTCACGGGAAGCGCGCTCGCCTATTCGAGGCCGCGGTCGCCGAGTCGTTCGTGGACCGGGCCGCCGACCCGGCGCTGCGGCGTCGCCCGATAGTCTCGACGCGACGTGGCCGGGGGAGGGGCGGCGGGGTCGACCCCGCCGCGGGCGCGGCCCGTTCGCCCTCCTCCACGAGAGACGGCGAGTGGGTTCCGTGGACGACATGTACAGCGAGTGGGCGCAGCGGGTGGCGGCGCAGGTGAGCGCCCGGCATCAGCGCCTGACCGCGGCGCTCGCCGCCGACGCCTGTGCCGAGGCGGCGTGCCTGCACGACGCGGACCCCCGCCTGAGGATGCCGACGGACCCGAAGCAGGGCCCGTGCGCCGGATGTTCGCCGACCGGGGGCCACGTGGAGTCCTCGCACGGCCCGCTGCCCGCCGACCCGTACGACCTCGCCTCGTGAATCGCCTCGATTCCGCCGCCGAGGCCGTGCTCCGGTACCGGCGGCCGGATCCGTCGTGCTGGGAGACCGTCGTCGAAGCGGTCTGCGAGGGATCGCCCAGCTGGGACGCCAGTGCGGCGCTCGTCCAGGCCGGCCACGCCGTCGCCGGACAGGCCGACCGGATCGCCGGGTCCCTCGCCGAACTGCTCCGGTTCTTCGTCCCCACCTCCGGCCACACCGTCCAGGTGCACGCCTTCGCCCTCGCGGGGATGGGCGACGTCCGGGCACTGCCCGCCCTGCGCCAGATGAAGGCGCACGCGCTTCCCTTCGGCCGCGTGCACGCGCACACCCTGGCCGCACTGCCCGCAGCGGAGCTGCTCCCCGTGGCGCGCACGATGCTCGGGCGGGTCCCGGCGGACTACCACGCGAGCACCTTCATGCTCGAACTGCTCGCTCTCTGGGGTCCGGCCGCCGCGCCCGCCGTGCCCGAGGTGGTCCGGATCCTGGAGACGCCCTACGCCTACGACGCCCTGCGCGTCCTCGGCAGGATCGGGCCCGCCGCGGCCGGCACGGCGGACCGGCTGACCGCGTACGCGACCGGACGTGATCCCCGCACCAGCCGCAACCACCCACGACGGGCCGCCTGGGCGCACTGGAAGGTCACCGGGGACCCGGCCCTCGCCCTCGACGTGTGCGGTGCGGCCGTGACATCGGGCAGTGGCAGCCACGGACTGCCCTTCCTCGCCGATCTCGGCCCGCTGGCCGCCGCGCACGCGGACACGGTGCGCGGCCTGATGGAGTCGCCCGGCGGGTGGACCCGGGTCGCCGCCGCGCACGCGTACTGGCGGATCACCGGCGATCCGGAGCCCGTCGTACCGGTGCTGCTGGCGGCCGTGGACCCGGACTGGGACGGCCGGCCGGCGCTGCCGGTGCAGGAGGCCGTGCTCCGCCTCGGGGAGATCGGGGTCCCGGCCGCCGTGGCCGCGCCGCTGCTCCGCGGAATCCTGGCCGCCGAGAAACGCCTCGGCCATCCCTTCGCGGGCCAGCGGATCCTGGCCGACGAACTCTATGTGCGCACCCTCGCCGAGGCCCTGGCCCGGATCGACCCGTAGACCCGTAGACCCGTAGACCGTAGGCCCGTAGGCCCAGCCGTCAGGCGCGGGTCCGGAAGCGGTTGAGCAGCTCCGCCGCGGGGTGCGGACCCGCGGACTGCGGGTGGCGCGGGAGCCGGTGGGGCATCGATCCGTACCAGGACCGCGAGACGGTGTAGCCGAAGGCGAGGCAGAGCATGCCGCCCACGGCGTCGAGCCAGAAGTGGTTGGCGGTCGCCACGATGACGACGAGGGTCGCCGTCGGGTAGAGCAGACCCAGGATGCGGGCCCACGGCGCCGAGGCGACCGCGAAGATCGTCAGCCCGCACCAGAGCGACCACCCTATGTGCATGGACGGCATCGCAGCGTACTGGTTCGACATCTGCTTGAGGTTCCCGGAGGCCATGGAGCCCCACGTGTGGTGGACCAGCACGGTGTCGACGAAGTTCTGCCCGTTCATCAGCCGGGGCGGCGCGAGCGGATAGAAGTAGTAGCCGACCAGGGCCACACCGGTGGTGGCGAAGAGGACCAGGCGCGTGGCGGCGTACCGCCCCGGATGGAAACGGTAGATCCACACCAGCACGCCGATGGTCACGACGAAGTGGAGCGTGGCGTAGTAGTAGTTCATGCCCACGATCAGCCACGTCACGGAGTTGACGGCGTGGTTGACCGACTGCTCGATGGCGATGCCGAGGTTCTGCTCGACCCCCCAGATCCAGTCGGCGTTCGCGAGGGCGACCGTCTTCTGTTCGGGGACCGCGTTGCGGATCAGCGAGTACGTCCAGTAGCTGACCGCGATGAGCAGGACCTCGAACCAGATCCGAGGCCGGCGGGGGGCGCGCAGCCGGGAGACCAGGGTGCGGTCGGAACCCGGGCGGGTCTCCGTCTCGACCACGGTGGGTGAGGAGACGTCCGTCCTGGGGGTGCCCTCAGCGGTAGCTGGGGGAGTTTCCAGTGTCTTCACGCTCGATTCACCCATGGGGAGAGAGTCTGCCAGATGCGTTCCCGCCTCCGATCATCCCTCGGGACGGTCTTCGGCGCAGCCGGTCCGCCTCAGGTACGAGACGCCGCGCGGCGCTGCCCCGGGCCGGAGGCCGTGGAACCGCGCACCACCAGTTCGGGCAGGAACACGAACTCGCTGTGCGGGGCCGGCGTACCGCCGATCTCCTCCAGCAGGGTCCGCACCGCGGCCTGCCCCATCGCCTGCACGGGCTGGCGGATGGTCGTCAGCGGCGGGTCCGTGAACGCTATGAGCGGGGAGTCGTCGAAGCCGACCACCGACACGTCCTGCGGCACCCGCAGCCCTTGCTGACGGGCGGCCCGGATCGCGCCGAGCGCCATCATGTCGCTCGCGCACACCACCGCCGTGCAGCCCCGCGAGATCAGCGCGGCCGCGGCGGCCTGGCCGCCCTCCAGGGTGTAGAGGGAGTGCTGGATCAGCTCCTCCACCTCGGCCTCGTCGAGTCCGAGCCGCTCCTTCATCCCGAGCCGGAAGCCCTCGATCTTGCGGAGGACGGGCACGAAGCGCTTCGGTCCGACCGCGAGGCCGATCCGGGTGTGGCCGAGCGCGGTGAGGTGGGTGACGGCGAGCTGCATCGCGGCGCGGTCGTCGGGGGAGACGAAGGGGGCCTGCACCTTGTCGGAGAACCCGTTGATGAGGACGTAGGGGACACCCTGTCCGCGGAGTTGGTCATAGCGGCCCATATCGGCCGTCGTGTCGGCGTGCAGGCCGGAGACGAAGATGATCCCGGAGACCCCGCGGTCGACCAGCATCTCGGTCAGCTCGTCCTCGGTGGACCCGCCGGGCGTCTGCGTGGCCAGCACCGGCGTGTACCCCTGCCGGGTCAGGGCCTGGCCGATGACCTGGGCGAGCGCCGGGAAGATGGGGTTGTCCAGTTCGGGGGTTATCAGACCGACGAGCCCCGCGCTGCGCTGGCGCAGCCGTACGGGGCGTTCGTAGCCGAGTACGTCGAGGGCGGCCAGTACGGATTCACGGGTGCCGGCGGCCACGCCGGGCTTGCCGTTGAGCACGCGGCTGACTGTGGCTTCGCTGACCCCCGCCTGGGCTGCGATGTCGGCTAGCCGTGCGGTCACGGGATTGGACTGTACCGGGCGGACACTCAAATTGCCCACCACGTGCACGAATCCGGCGGAAGGCGGACCGTGCGGCCGTCCGTCTCCACGGGGGCGCTGGAAAGTACGGGACGTCCGGGCGCGGGGAGTTCGACGGGGTCGGGGCGGCTGTTGAGGGTGCAGGCGAACCCGGGGCGGGTGAAGAGGAGCACCCCCTCGGGTGCGGGCAGCCAGCACATCCCGGAGCGGTACGGGGCTTCGGCGCCGGGACCGGTCCCCGCCTCCGGGGCGCCGAGGCCGGGCATCGCCCGGCGCAGCTCCAGCGCGGCGCGGTAGAGCTCCAAGGTGGAGTGCGGGTCTCCGGTCTGGGCGGCGACGGTCAGGCCGCCCCAGCCGGCCGGCTGCGGGAGCCAGCTCCCGGTCGGCCCGAAGCCGTACGGCGGCTCCGTCCCGCACCACGGAATCGGCACCCGACACCCATCGCGCAACCCCTCCTGCCCGTCGGCCTCCGGCCCGGTCTGCGGATCGCCCCCGGGCCTGGCCTGCGGCCCGGCACCCGCCCGAGCCTGCGGGCCGGTCTGCGGCTCGGCGCGCAGTCCGGGACCTGCCTCGGTCCGCGTGGGAGAAGAGGCGCGGTCTTCGGGGGCGGCCCCGGGGATCTGCTGACGGTGCCCGCGGCGGAAGGCCGGGTCGCGGCGGGATGCGTCCGGGAGGTCCAGGACCTCGGGGAGGCCCAGTTCCTCGCCCTGGTAGAGGTACGCCGAGCCGGGGAGGGCCAGCATCAGGAGGGCGGCGGCCCGGGCGCGGGCGAGGCCGCGGGCGCCGCCCCCGTAGCGCGTCACATGGCGTACGACGTCGTGGTTGGACAGCACCCACGTGGTCGGGGCGCCGACCGACGTGGTGGCGGCCAGGGACTCGTCGATGACGGTCCGCATCGCGGCGGGGTCCCACGGGCAGTTGAGGAACCGGAAGTTGAAGGCCTGGTGCAGCTCGTCCGGGCGGACGTACAGGGCGAGGCGCGCGGAGGTCGGGGCCCACGCCTCGGCGACGCCGATGCGGTCGCCCTCGTAGGAGTCCAGGAGCCGGCGCCACCCGCGGTGGATCTCGTGGACCCCGTCCTGGTCGAAGAAGGGGAGCGGCTCGGTCCCGATCAGGGTGGCCTGCGCGCCGCGGCCGATGTCCGGCAGGCCCGGAGCCTTGACCATGCCGTGGGCCACGTCGACGCGGAAGCCGTCGACGCCCAGGTCGAGCCAGAACCGCAGGACGGACGCGAATTCCGCGGCGACCTCCGGGTGGTCCCAGTCCAGGTCCGGCTGCTCGGGGGCGAAGAGGTGCAGGTACCACGCACCGTCCGCGACCCGCGTCCACGCCGGGCCGCCGAAGACCGACTCCCAGTCGTTCGGGGGCTCCGCGCCGTCGGCCCCCCGCCCCGGGCGGAAGAGGTAGCGCGCCCGGGCCTCCGGGTCCCCGGCGAGGGCGGCACGGAACCACGGGTGCTGCGCGGAGGTGTGGTTCGGCACCACGTCCACGATGACCCGCAGCCCCAGCGCGTGCGCCGCGCGGACGAGCTCGTCGGCGTCGGAGAGGTCCCCGAAGAGGGGATCGACGGCTCGGTAGTCGGCGACGTCGTAGCCGCCGTCCGCCTGCGGGGAGACGTAGAAGGGGGTGAGCCAGACGGCGTCGACCCCGAGACGGGCGAGGTGGGGGAGGCGCGAGCGGACCCCCCGCAGGTCGCCGACCCCGTCGCCGTCGCTGTCGGCGAAGGAGCGCACGTACACCTGATAGATGACTGCATCGCGCCACCAGCCACCGCTCGCGGTCGCGTTGCTGGAAGAGCTTGCAAGCTGGACGGCCGTCGACTCGTGGGTCATATCGGGTCAACGCGGGTACACGCCCCCTGGTTGCGGGCCCGGGCAGTCGAAGGTGACTCGAACTAACAGCAAGCTGCGGCAACCGTACGGACACACGGATGTAACGATCCCCTCCGCTTGCAGAAAGTTTGCGCAAGGTCTTTCGGTCCTCTTTCAGTCTTGTTACGTTCCTGGCAACTCGGGACCGCGAGGGCGCGGCCGGGATCATCGAAGGAGTTCATATGCGGCGTGGCATAGCGGCCACCGCGCTGGTCGCGACCCTGGCGCTCGCGGCGACGGCTTGCGGTGGGGACACCAAGGACGACGGCGAGATCAAGGCCGGCGGTGAGCTTTCCGGCACGGTCACGTGGTGGGACACCTCGAACGACGCCGAGAAGGCCAGCTTCCAGAAGATCGCCGAGGCGTTCACCGCGAAGCACCCGAAGGTGACCGTCAAGTACGTCAACGTCCCGTACGGCGACGCGCAGAACAAGGTCAAGAACGCCTTCAGCAGCGGCTCCGACGCGCCTGACGTGATCCGCGCCGACGTCGGCTGGGTCGCGGACTTCGCCTCGCTCGGCTACCTCGACGAGGTCCCGGCCGAGACGGCGAAGAAGATCGACGCCGAGTTCCTCCCGCAGGCCGCGGCCAGCGGGAAGTTCGAGGGCAAGACCTACGCCGTGCCGCAGGTCATCGACACCCTCGGCCTCTTCTACAACAAGAAGATGCTCGCCGACGCCGGCGTCCAGCCCCCCAAGACGCTGGAGGAGCTGAAGACCACCGCCGCCGCCATCAAGTCGAAGTCCGGCAAGGCCGGCCTCTACCTGCGCGGCGACGACTCCTACTGGTTCCTCCCGCTGATCTACGGCGAGGGCGGCGACCTCGTCGACGCGAAGAACAAGACGGTCACCGTCGACAACGCGGCGGGCGTCAAGGCCTTCAAGACCGCTCGTGACCTGGTCACCTCCGGCGCGGCGATCACCAACGCCACGGACGGCTACACCAACATGCAGACGGCCTTCAAGACCGGCGAGGCCGCCATGATGATCAACGGTCCGTGGGCCGTCGCCGACACCTACGCCGGTGACCAGTTCAAGGACAAGGCCAACCTCGGCGTCGCCGCCGTCCCGGCCGGCTCGGTCAAGGCCGGCGCCCCGCAGGGCGGCCACGACCTCGGCGTCTACGCCGGTTCCAAGAACCGCGCCGCCGCACACGCCTTCGTCGAGTACATGACCTCGCAGGAGGTGCAGGTGCAGTCCGCCAAGGACCTGAGCCTGCTGCCGACGCGTACCGCCGCCTACGAGCAGCCGGACGTCAAGGGCAGCGAGATGGTCCAGTTCTTCAAGCCGGCCGTGGACAAGGCCGTCGAGCGCGCCTGGATCCCGGAGAACGGCTCCCTCTTCGAGCCGCTGAAGGTCGAATACACCAAGGCGATCACCGGGGCGTCGAGCCCGGAGGACGCGGCCAAGACGGCCGGCGTCGAGTTCCGCAAGATCCTCAAGGGCTGGAAGTAACGAAACCATGGCTGCTCACACCAGCCAGTCGGTGGCGAAGGCCGCGGGCGACGACGTCGAGAACGACGCCGCCGCCCGCGGCCTGAGCCGCAGGACTGACAGCAAGGCACCCGGTGGGTCCAAGGGTGGGCTGAGGCGCGCCCTCGCCACCCACTGGTACGCCTGGACGATGATCGCCCCGGTGGTGCTCGTCCTCGGCGTGATCATCGGCTGGCCGCTGGTCCGCGGCATCTACCTGTCGCTGACCGACGCCAACGAGCGCAACGTCTCGCGCACCATCGGCGCCCGCCACATCGAGGCCACGTACGAGTTCGTCGGACTCGCCAACTACGCGGACGTGCTCAGCGACCCGGTGTTCCTCCAGCGGCTGGTGTGGACGGTGGTGTGGACCGTCGCGTGCGTGTCGATCACCTTCACGCTCGGCCTGGTCCTGGCCAACATGCTCAACCGGGACTTCAAGGGCCGCGCCGCCTACCGGATGGCGCTGATCCTGCCCTGGGCCGTCCCCGGCTTCGTCTCGGTCTTCGCGTGGCGGTTCCTGTTCAACCGCGACAACGGCATCCTCAACAAGATCCTCGACGGCGGCGGCATCGCCGCGGTCCCGTGGCTCGACGACCCGACCTGGGCCAAGTTCTCGGTCGTCGCCGTCAACGTCTGGCTCGGCGTCCCCTTCATGATGGTCGCCCTGCTCGGCGGACTGCAGTCCATCCCCGGTGAGCTCTACGAGGCCGCCGAGATGGACGGCGCGAGCGCCTGGCAGCGGTTCCGGCACATCACGCTGCCCGGCCTGCGAGCGGTGAGCATGACGGTGATCCTGCTCTCCACCATCTGGACCTTCAACATGTTCCCGGTGATCTTCCTGCTCACCCGCGGCGGACCGGGCGACTCCACCGAGATCCTGGTGACCCAGGCCTTCCGCGAGGCGTTCGTGTCGAGCCCGCGCGACTTCGCCGGCTCCGCGACCTGGGGCGTCCTGATCCTCGCCCTGCTCATGATCTTCGCGCTGGTCTACCGGCGCTCGCTGCGCAAGCAGGGAGAGGTGTGGTGACCATGACCAACACGCGTACCCGGGGCAGCCGCTCCCCGCTCGCTTCCGCGGGCCTGCACCTCACCCTGCTCGGCGCGTCCGTCATCGCCGTGTTCCCGGTGCTGTGGATCCTGCTGACCTCGCTCAAGCCCGCCGAGCACGCGGTCACCACGGATTTCATCAAGGAACCGTCCTTCGGCAACTACACGTACCTGCTGGAGTCGAGCCACTTCCTCAGCTGGTTCGGGAACTCCGTCCTGGTCGCCGGCGTCACCACCGTCCTCGGTGTGTTCATCGCCGCCACCACCGGGTACGCGGTCAGCCGCTTCAAGTTCCCCGGCATGAAGCCGCTCATGTGGACCCTGCTCATCACGCAGATGTTCCCCATGGCCATCCTCATCGTGCCGCTCTACAACCTGATGGGCGACCTCGGCCTGCTCAACCAGCCGGTCGGCCTGATCATCACCTACCTCACCATCGCCGTGCCGTTCTGCGCCTGGATGATGAAGGGCTTCTTCGACACCATCCCGGTGGAGATCGACGAATCCGGCCGGGTCGACGGACTCAACCCCTTCGGCACCTTCTGGCGGCTGATCCTGCCGCTGGCCAAGCCCGGCCTCGCCGTGACCGGCTTCTACGCCTTCATCACCGCCTGGGGCGAGGTCGCGTACGCCTCCGCCTTCATGGTCGGCGAGGAGAACCTCACCCTGGCCGGCGGCCTGCAGACCTTCGTCACCCAGTACACCTCCAACTGGGGTGCGATGAGCGCCGCCTCGGTCCTCATCGCCATCCCCGCGGCGATCTTCTTCGTTTTCGCCCAGCGCCACCTCGTCGCCGGGATGACCGCAGGCGCCACCAAGGGCTGACCACCCGCCTGCTCCCGCATCACCGGCCCGACCTCTCCAAGGACGACATGACCCAGCACCTCGCCGACGCACTTCCCACCTCCACCGGCACCCTGCCCGGCTGGTGGAGAGACGCGGTGATCTACCAGGTCTATCCGCGCAGCTTCGCCGACTCCAACGGGGACGGCATGGGGGACCTCGAAGGCATCCGCAGCCGCCTGCCCTACCTCAAGGAGCTGGGCGTCGACGCCGTCTGGCTCAGCCCCTTCTACGCCTCCCCGCAGGCCGACGCCGGCTACGACGTCGCCGACTACCGGGCCATCGACCCGATGTTCGGCACCCTGCACGACGCCGACGCCGTGATCCGCGAGGCCCACGAACTGGGCCTGCGCATCATCGTGGACCTCGTCCCGAACCACTGCTCCGACCAGCACGAATGGTTCAAGCAGGCGCTGCGCGAAGGTTCCGGGTCCCGGCTGCGGGAGCGCTTCCACTTCCGTCCCGGCAAGGGCGAGAACGGCGAACTGCCGCCCAACGACTGGGAGTCGATCTTCGGCGGGCCCGCCTGGACCCGGGTCGCGGCGCCGGCAGGCGAGGGGGGCACCTCCCAGCCGGAGGCCGGGGGAGAGTGGTACCTGCACCTCTTCGCGCCCGAGCAGCCCGACTTCAACTGGGAGCACCCGGCCGTCCAGGACGAGTTCCGCTCGATCCTGCGGTTCTGGCTCGACCTCGGCGCCGACGGTTTCCGCGTCGACGTGGCCCACGGCCTGGTCAAGGCGCCCGGCCTGCCCGACCTCGGTGCCAGGGACCAGCTCAAGCTGCTCGGCAACGACGTCATGCCCTTCTTCGACCAGGACGGCGTCCACGAGATATACCGCTCCTGGCGCCGGATCCTCGACGAGTACGAGGGCGACCGCGTCCTGGTCGCCGAGGCATGGACCCCGACCGTCGAACGCACGGCCCGCTACGTCCGACCCGACGAGATGCAGCAGGCGTTCAACTTCCAGTACCTGACCAGCGACTGGGAGGCGACGGCGCTCCGCGAGGTCATCGACGGCTCGCTGGCCGCGATGCGCCCCGTCGGCGCCCCCACCACCTGGGTGCTGTCCAACCACGACGTCACCCGGCACGCCACCCGCTTCGCCAACCCCGCCGGCCTCGGCACCCAGCTGCGCGAGCCCGGCGACCGCGAGCTCGGTCTGCGGCGGGCCCGCGCGGCGAGCCTGCTGATGCTGGCGCTGCCCGGTTCGGCGTACGTCTACCAGGGCGAGGAGCTCGGCCTGCCCGACGTCACCGACCTGCCGGACGAGGTCCGCCAGGACCCGTCGTTCTTCCGCGCGGCGGGACAGGACGGCTTCCGCGACGGCTGCCGGGTCCCCATCCCGTGGTCGGGTACGAAGGCCCCGTACGGTTTCGGCACCGGCGGCAGCTGGCTCCCGCAACCGGACTCCTGGGCGGAGCTGAGCGTGGAGGCGCAGAGCGGCGACCCGTCCTCCACCCTGGAGCTGTACCGGACCGCCCTGCGGCTGCGCCGCGAGCGCCCGGACCTCGGCGCGGGCGAGTCGGTGGACTGGCAGGAGGCCCCCGCCGGCGTCCTGGTCTTCCGCCGCGGGGAGTTCCTGTGCACCGCCAACACCACCGGCACGGCGGTACGGTTCCCCGTCGCCGGCGAGGCCCTGCTGTCCAGCGGCGAGGCGGTCGAGGACGGCGTGCTGCCGGCCGACACCACGGTGTGGTGGCAGGTGACGTCGGGGTGACCTCCCCCCTCCGGCTGACGGACATCGCCGCGCAGGCCCAGGTCAGCGAGGCGACCGTCAGCCGCGTGCTCAACGGGAAGGCGGGCGTCGCGGCCGGCACCCGGCACAAGGTGCTGGCCGCGCTCGACCTGCTCGGCTACGAGCGGCCCGTACGGCTCAAGCGGCGCAGCAACGGCCTGGTCGGGCTGCTGATCCCGGAGCTCACCAACCCGATCTTCCCGGCCTTCGCGCAGGTCATAGAGCAGGCGCTGGCCGGGCACGGCTACACGCCGGTGCTGTGCACGCAGACCCCGGGCGGGGCCACCGAGGACGAGCTGGTGGAACAGCTGGAGGAGCGCGGGGTCACGGGGATGGTCTTCCTGTCGGGCCTGCACGCGGACTCCCACGCGGACCCGAGCCGCTACCAGCGGCTCGCCGCGCGCGGGGTCCCCTTCGTGCTGATCAACGGCTTCAACGAGCAGATCAGCGCGCCCTTCGTCTCCCCGGACGACCGGGCGGCGGCCGACATGGCCGTGCGGCACCTGGAGGACCTGGGCCACCGGAGGATCGGTCTGGCGATCGGCCCGACGCGGTACGTGCCGTCGGCGCGCAAGGAACAGGGGTTCCTGGCCGCGGTGCCGGACGCGGAGGCGGAAGGCCTGATCCAGCGCACCCTGTTCACGGTGGAGGGCGGCCACGCGGCGGGCATGGCCCTGCTGGACCGCGGCTGCACGGGCATCGTGTGCGGCAGCGACCCGATGGCGCTCGGCGTCATCCGCGCGGCGCGCGAGCGCGGGCTGCGGGTGCCGCAGGACGTGTCGGTGGTCGGCTTCGACGACTCCCCGCTGATCGCGTTCACGGACCCGCCGCTGACGACGGTCCGCCAGCCGGTGCGCGCGATGGCGACGGCGGCGGTGGGGGCCCTCCTGGAGGCGGTCTCGGGCACCCCGGTCCAGCGCACGGAGTACGTCTTCCAGCCGGAGCTGGTGGTCCGGGGCTCCACGGCGGAGGCGCCGTAGCCCTCCCGGGCGGGGCGGTGCGGGCCTGTTCCGCCCCGTCCGGGAGCCCGTCGGGCGGCCGGTCGCGTCGGCGGCCGTGGCCGCCGCCGTGACCGCCGCCGTGACCGCCGTCGCCGCCCGGTTCCCTCTCGGGGCAGTCGGGGGCCCATGCCGATCGGCTGGTGGCGAGCCGCGCCGGGGGTGGAACCAGAGAGACCTGTCCAAGAGGACACGCCTCGGAAACAATTCTGCAATCTCTTGCGCAAACTCTTGCAGGCCTCCTACCTGGCCCCTACGGTCGCTCCAATCCCCACCTCTCCCGCCAGGAGGCCCCCCGCATGCCTGCCAGAGCCGTCAGAGCTGCAACTCTTTTCGCCACCACCGCACTTGCCGCCGCCACCCTGACGGCCGTCGGGCCGCAGGCCTCCGCCGCGGCACCCGGAGACAAGGACGTCACCGCCGTCCTCTTCGAGTGGAAGTTCGCCTCCGTGGCCGCCGCCTGCACCAACGCGCTCGGGCCCGCCGGGTACGGCTACGTGCAGGTCTCGCCCCCGCAGGAGCACATCCAGGGGTCCCAGTGGTGGACCTCGTACCAGCCCGTGAGCTACAGGATCGCCGGACGGCTCGGCGACCGCACCGCCTTCAAGGCCATGGTCGACACCTGCCACGCCGCCGGTGTGAAGGTCGTCGCCGACTCCGTCATCAACCACATGGCCGCCGGGGACGGGACCGGGACCGGCGGGAGTTCGTACACGAAGTACAACTACCCGGGTGTCTACTCCGGTTCCGACATGGACGACTGTCGGGCCACCATCTCGAACTACCGGGACCGCGCCAACGTCCAGAACTGCGAGCTCGTGCAGCTCGCCGACCTGGACACCGGCGAGGAGTACGTGCGGGGCCGGATCGCCGGGTACCTCAACGACCTGCTCTCCCTCGGCGTCGACGGCTTCCGGATCGACGCCGCCAAGCACATGCCCGCCGCCGACCTCGCCCACATCAAGTCCCGGCTGACGAACCCCGGCGTCTACTGGAAGCAGGAGGCGATACACGGCGCGGGCGAGGCCGTCTCGCCGAACGAGTACCTCGGCAACGGGGACGTGCAGGAGTTCCGGTACGCCCGGGACCTCAAGCGCGTCTTCCAGAACGAGAACCTCGCCTACCTGAAGAACTTCGGCGAGGCCTGGGGGCACATGCCCAGCGGCCAGGCCGGGGTCTTCGTCGACAACCACGACACCGAGCGCGTCGGCGACACCCTCAGTTACAAGGACGGCTCCGCCTACACCCTCGCCAACGTCTTCATGCTGGCCTGGCCCTACGGCTCCCCGGACGTGCACTCGGGCTACGAGTGGACCGACAAGGACGCCGGTCCCCCGAACGGCGGCGCGGTGAGCGCCTGTTACGCCGACGGCTGGAAGTGCCAGCACGCCTGGCGGGAGATCTCCTCCATGGTCTCCTTCCGCAACGCGGCCCGCGGCCAGGCCGTCACCAACTGGTGGGACAACGGCGGCGACCAGATCGCCTTCGGGCGCGGCTCCAAGGCGTACGTCGCCCTCAACCACGAGGGCTCCGCCCTCACCCGCACCTTCCAGACCTCCCTTCCCGCCGGCGACTACTGCGACGTCCAGAGCGGGCGCACGGTCACCGTGGGCGCGGGCGGGCAGTTCACCGCCACCCTCGGGGCCGGTACCGCCCTCGCCCTGCACGTGAACGCCCGGACCTGCGCGGGCACCCCGGCCGGACCCGCCGGGGCCTCCTTCGCCGTCAACGCCACCACCGTCCCCGGCCAGAACGTCCACGTCACCGGAGACCGGGCCGAGCTCGGCGCGTGGAACACCGCCGCCGCCCTCAAGCTCGACCCGGCCGCCTACCCCGTCTGGAAGCTCGACGTCACCCTTCCGGCCGGCACGTCCTTCGCGTACAAGTACGTCCGCAAGGACGCCGCCGGCAACGTCACCTGGGAGAGCGGCGCGAACCGCACCGCCACCGTCCCCGCGAGCGGCAAGGTCACGCTGACCGACACCTGGCGCGCCTGAGCCGCCGCGCCCCACCGACCAGGGCCGCCCGGCATTCTTCCCCGCCACCGCCGGGCGGCCCTCATCCGTGCGACACGTACACAAGGAGACCCGCCTTGATACGCCCTGCCGCAGGAGTGCTCGCCGCCGCCCTGGCCGTGACGCTCCTGCCCGCCCTCCCCGCCGCGGCCGCCGCCGCGAAGCCGCCCGCCCCGCCCTCGGACGCGAAGCTGGCCGCCGAGCCGGCCCGGCACGACCTGACCCGGGAGCAGTTCTACTTCGTGCTCCCGGACCGGTTCGCGAACGGCGACCCGCGCAACGACCGGGGCGGCCTGACCGGCTCCCGCCTGGAGACCGGCCTGGACCCGACCGACAAGGGCTTCTACCAGGGCGGTGACCTCAAGGGGCTCACCGACCGGCTGGACTACATCAAGGGGCTCGGCACCACCGCCATCTGGATGGCGCCGATCTTCAAGAACCAGCCGGTGCAGGGCAAGGGCGACGACGTCTCGGCCGGCTACCACGGCTACTGGATCACCGACTTCACCCAGGTCGACCCGCACTTCGGCTCCAACGCCGACCTGGAGCGGCTGATCGACACGGCGCACGGGAAGGGGATGAAGGTCTTCTTCGACGTCATCACCAACCACACCGCCGACGTCGTCGACTACCGGGAGGCCTCCTACTCGTACCTGTCGAAGGGGGCGTTCCCGTACCTGACGAAGGACGGCGTGCCCTTCGACGACAAGGACTACGCGGACGGGAAGGGGAAGTTCCCCCAGGTGGACGGGGAGTCCTTCCCGAGGACGCCCTTCGTGCCGGACGGGAAGAAGAACCTCAAGGTCCCGGCCTGGCTCAACGACCCGACGATGTACCACAACCGGGGTGACTCCACCTTCGCCGGCGAATCCTCCGACCAGGGCGACTTCTTCGGCCTCGACGACCTGTGGACCGAGCGTCCCGAGGTCGTCGAGGGCATGGAGAAGATCTACGAGAAGTGGGTCAAGGACTTCCGTATCGACGGCTTCCGGATCGACACCGTCAAGCACGTCAACACCGGGTTCTGGACCCAGTGGGCGACCGCCCTCGACGCGTACGCGGCGAAGCGCGGCCGGGACGACTTCTTCATGTTCGGCGAGGTCTACTCCGCCGACACCGCCGTCACCTCCCCGTACGTGACCCGCGGGCGCCTCGACGCCACCCTCGACTTCCCGCTCCAGGACGCGATCCGCGCGTACGCCTCCCAGGGCGCGGGAGCCGGCCGGCTGGCCTCGGTCCTGGCCGACGACTACCGGTACACCAGCGACAAGGCCAACGCCTACGAGCAGGTCACCTTCCTGGGCAACCACGACATGGGCCGCTTCGGCACCTTCCTGAAGCAGGACCGGCCGGGTGCGCAGGAGCAGGAGCTGCTGGGCCGCTACCGGCTGGCCAACGAGCTGATGTTCCTCTCCCGGGGCAACCCGGTGATCTACTCCGGTGACGAGCAGGGCTTCACGGGCGCGGGCGGCGACAAGGACGCCCGCCAGCCGCTCTTCGCCTCGCAGACCGCCGACTACCTCGACGACGACCAACTCGGAACGGCGCGCACGCATGCGAGCGATGCCTACGATCCGGGACACCCGCTCTACCAGCAGATCAGTGCTCTCGCGAAGCTGACCAAGGCCCACCCCGCCCTGCGCGACGGCGTCCAGAGCGAGCGCCTCGCCGACGGCTCCGTCTACGCCTTCGCGCGCACCGACGCCCGCAGCCGCACCGAGTACCTGGTCGCCGCCAACAACGGAGCCGAGTCCCGCACCGTCGACATCGACGCCCCGGCCGGCGCCCAGTACCGCACCCTCTACGGCGGCACCGCCCTGCTCCGCGCCTCCGCGGCGGGCAAGCTCACCGTCCCCGTCCCGGCCCTCGGCTCCGTGGTCCTCCAGGCCCTCGCGCCCGCCGCCAAGCCCGCCGCCAAGCCGGCCCTCACCCTCAAGGCCCCGGCCCCCGGCGCCACCGGCACCGTCGAACTCTCCGCCGACATCACCGGCGGCGGCCTGAACCGGGTCGTCTTCGCCGCCCAGAGCGGCAACGCCACGTGGCAGGTGCTCGGTTCCGCCGACCACGCGCCCTACAAGGTCACGCAGCACGTCACCGCCCCGGCCGGCACCGCCCTGCGCTACAAGGCCGTCGTGGTCGACGCCGCCGGCCGCACCGCGAGCGCCCTCGCCGAGTCCGCCGCCGGCCAGGCCCCGCCCACCGAGGTCCCCACCGCCACCCAGCGCGACTACGCCGTCGTCCACTACAACCGCCCCGACGGCGACTACACCGGCTGGCGGCTCTACGCCTGGGGCGACCTCGCCGACGGCGAGGCCACCCCCTGGCCCGAGGGCCACGACTTCACCGGCCGCGACGCCTACGGCGCCTTCGCGTACGTCAAGCTCAAGCCCGGCGCCTCCTCCGTCGGCTACCTCGTCATCGACAAGGACGGCAACAAGGACGTCGCCGCCGACCGCACCATCGACGTGACGAAGACCGGCGAGATCTGGCTGGAACAGGGCAAGGAGCCCGCACGCACCGACCGCCCGGCCTACCCGCCGCAGGACCAGGCCAAGGCCGTCCTGCACTACCAGCGCCCCGACGGCGCCTACGACGGCTGGGGCCTGCACGTCTGGACCGGCGCCGCGACCCCCACCGACTGGTCGAAGCCGCTGCTCCCCGTCCGCACCGACTCCTACGGCGCGGTCTACGAGGTCCCGCTCGCGGCCGGCGCCACCAGCCTCGGCTACATCCTCCACAAGGGCGACGAGAAGGACCTCCCCTCCGACCAGTCCCTGGACCTGAAGGCCACCGGCCACGAGGTCTGGATGCTGGGCGGAAAGGAGAAGTACCTCCTGCCGCAGCCCGCCGGTTCCTCCGCCGCCCTGGACCTCACCAAGGCCCAGGCCGTCTGGATCGACCGCGACACCCTCGCCTGGAACGCCCCCGCGGCGGCCGCCTCCGTACAGCTCCTCGCCTCCCGCGTAGGCGCCGTCAAGGCCCAGAACGGCGCCCTGCACGAGGGCGGCGCCCAGTGGCTCCGCCTGACCGGGTCCGCGCTCACCGCCGCCCAGAAGCAGACGTTCCCGCACCTGGCCGGGTACGCCACCTACACCGTCGACCCGCGCGACCGCGACCGCGTCCGCGAGGCCCTGCGCGGCCAGCTCGTCGCGAGCGCCCGCACCGCCAACGGCGCCGTCCTCGCCGCCACCGGCGTCCAGCTCGCCGGAGTCCTCGACGACCTGTACGCCAACAACGCCGCCCTCGGCCCGGTCTTCAAGGACGGCCGCCCCACCCTCTCCGTCTGGGCGCCGACGGCCCGGCAGGTCTCCCTCGAACTCGACGGCCGCACGGTCGCCATGCGCCGCG
The DNA here is from genome assembly GCF_055563995.1 of Streptomyces sp. NPDC029164. Lineage (NCBI taxonomy): Bacteria > Bacillati > Actinomycetota > Actinomycetes > Kitasatosporales > Streptomycetaceae > Streptomyces > Streptomyces sp. NPDC029164. The sequence continues at coordinate 119,204 of NZ_JBVHWW010000021.1, forward strand.
ACGACGCCACCGGCGTCTGGTCGGTGCGCGGCGAGCGCTCCTGGACCGGGAAGCCGTACCGCTACGCCGTCACCGTCTGGGCCCCGACCACCGGGCAGATCGTCCGGAACCTGGTCACCGACCCGTACTCCACCGCCCTGACCGCGGACTCCACCCACAGCCTGGCCGTGGACCTGGCCGACCCGAAGCTCGCTCCGCCCGGCTGGAAGGACCTGCGCAAGCCCGCGGCCGTCCCCTTCACCTCCGCGCAGATCCAGGAGCTCCACATCCGCGACTTCTCCGCCCTGGACCGCACCAGCACCCACCCCGGCCAGTACCTGGCCTTCACCGACACCTCCTCGGCGGGCATGCGGCACCTGCGCGACCTGGCCGCCGCCGGAACCTCGTACGTCCACCTCCTCCCGGCCTTCGACATCGGCACCATCCCGGAGAAGCCCGCCGACCGCACCCAGCCCGCCTGCGACCTCACGGTGTACGCGCCGGACTCGCAGGAGCAGCAGGCGTGCGTGGCCGCCGCGGCCGCGAAGGACGCGTACAACTGGGGCTACGACCCCCTGCACTACACCGTCCCCGAGGGCAGCTACGCGAGCGACCCGAACGGCACGGCCCGTACGGTCGAGTTCCGCAGGATGGTCCAGTCCCTCAACGGGTCCGGGCTGCGCACGGTCATGGACGTGGTCTACAACCACACCGTCGCCGCGGGCCAGTCGGACAAGTCCGTCCTCGACCGCATCGTGCCCGGCTACTACCAGCGGCTGCTGGCCGACGGTACCGTCGCCACCTCCACCTGCTGCGCCAACACCGCCCCCGAGAACGCCATGATGGGCCGGCTCGTCGTGGACTCGATCGTCACCTGGGCGAAGGAGTACAAGGTCGACGGCTTCCGCTTCGACCTCATGGGCCACCACCCGAAGGCCAACATCCTGGCCGTCCGCAAGGCCCTCGACGGCCTGACCCTCGCCAAGGACGGGGTCGACGGCAAGAAGATCGTGCTCTACGGGGAAGGCTGGAACTTCGGCGAGATCGCCGACGACGCCCGCTTCGTGCAGGCCACGCAGAAGAACATGGCCGGAACCGGCATCGCCACCTTCTCCGACCGGGCGCGCGACGCGGTCCGCGGCGGCGGCCCCTTCGACGAGGACCCGCGCGTCCAGGGCTTCGCCTCGGGCCTCTTCACCAGCCCCAACTCCTCGCCCGCCAACGGCACCCCGGCCGAGCAGAAGGCCCGCCTACTGCACGCCCAGGACCTGATCAAGGTGGGTCTGTCGGGCAACCTCGCCTCGTACGCCTTCACCGACACCACCGGCCGCCGCACCAAGGGCTCCGAAGTGGACTACAACGGGGCCCCGGCCGGATACGCGGCCGCCCCCGGCGACGCCCTCGCCTACGCGGACGCCCACGACAACGAGACCCTCGCCGACGCCCTGACCTACAAGCTCCCGCCGGCCACGAGCAACGCGGACAAGGCCCGCATGCAGGTCCTGGCCATGGCGACGGCCACCCTCTCGCAGGGCCCGGCCCTCTCCCAGGCGGGCACGGACCTGCTGCGCTCCAAGTCCCTGGACCGCAACTCCTACGACAGCGGCGACTGGTTCAACGCCATCCAGTGGGACTGCCGCAGCGGCAACGGCTTCGGCCGGGGCCTGCCCCCGGCCGCGGACAACGCCCCGAAGTGGCCCTACGCGAAGCCGCTCCTGACGGGCCCGGCCCCCACCTGCGCGGACATCACCGCCACCGCGGCGGCCCACCGCGACCTGCTGAAGATCCGTACCACCGCGCCGGAGTTCGCCCTCACCACGGCGGAGGCGGTCCAGTCACGGCTGGCCTTCCCCCTCTCGGGCAAGGACGAGACCCCGGGCGTGATCACCATGACCCTGGGCGACCTGGTGGTGGTCTTCAACGCCACCCCCACCGCCCGGCCCCAGCGCGTCCCCGCCCTCGCCGGCACCGCCTACCGGCTCCACCCGGTCCAGGCCGCCGGCTCCGACCCCACGGTCAAGCGGTCCGCGTACGACACCACGACAGGAGAGTTCACCATCCCCGCCCGCACCGTCTCGGTCTTCAAACGAGGCTGAGCTCGTCCAGTCGCTTCTCCAGCAGGATCACCCCGTAGGTCCTGCCGTCCTTCCCCGTCTTGTTGGGGAGCTCCCCGACCACCCGGTAGCCCGCACCCCGGTAGTACGCGAGCAGCCGGGGGTTGGTGGAGACGCAGTCCAGCCGTGCCCGCTCCCGTCCGGTCCTGGCGATCCGCCGCTCGGCATGTTCGAGCAGGCGGCGCCCGGCGCCGGCGGGGGCGGCTTCGCGTTCCACCATCAGCCGGTGGACGTAGCCGGCCACCGGGGGCTGGACGCCCCAGGCGTCCTCGTCGGACCACCACAGCTCGTAGGCGCCGACGACCCGTCCGTCGCAGTCGCCGCCGAGCCACACCTCGCCGTCGCCCATCCGCGTGCGGAAGTGGGCGGCGTCCTTGTCGCCGGGCTTCCACTGGTCGATCCCGTGCTTCTGCATCCAGCGGGCGGCCTGGTCGTGCAGCCGCACCAGCGTGTCGGCGTCCTTCTTCGCGGCCTGCCGGAACAAGATCCCGTCGTCAATGATCACGCGGGCATTATCGGTGATCGGGAGTCACCGATGATCAAGGGCTCGGAACGAGCCCGCCGAGACGCCCGACCAGTTCTCCGAACGGCCCGTCGGCCGGCTCGTCGGCCAGGATCCGTACGAGGATCCCCGCCATCTCCGCGTCGTAGGCGGCGCTCACCGCGGCCAGCGCGGCGAAGTCGTGCACCAGCTGCAGTTCCAGCTCGGCGCGCGGGATGCGGCGCCCGTCCAGCCAGATCAGCGCGGTGGACTCGGCGAGCGACACCCAGGACCGCACCACGAGCTCCAGGCGCGCCGGGGGATCCTCCAGTCCGATGCCCAGGTGCGTGAGGATCTGCTCGTACGCCGCCTGCCGGACCTCGTCGATCATCGCGTTGGCCCGGCTGCTGCCGGCCGCGGGACCGCCCCGCATCAGCGCGGAGAAACCCGGCCCGTGGTCGTCGACGAAGGCGAAGAACCGCCCCATCACCCGCAGCAGCCGCGCCCCGAGGGGCCCCTCCCGGGGCTCGACGAAGCGCTGCGCCAGCTCGTCGGCCGCCCGGCGCAGCGCGGCCTCGTACAGGCTCAGCTTGCCGGGAAAGTAGTGGTAGACGAGCGGCCGGGATATCCCCGCGGCCGCCGCGATCTCGTCGATCGACACATTGTCGGGCGACCGGTGGCTGAACAGCTCCAGGGCCACCCCGATCAGCTGTTGCCGCCGCTCCTCGACACCCATCCTGCGTCGCACCCCGGTTGTCATGCGGACACCCTACTGGGGAGCGTTCACAGGTCCAGGACGAGGCGGTCCCCCTTCGCGCGCGAGACGCACAACAGCATCGAGTCCGCCCGCTCCTGGTCCGTGAGGAGCTCGTCGCGGTGGTCCACCGCACCGGCCAGCACACGGTGTTGGCAGGTCCCGCAGAAACCCTGCTCGCAGGAGTAGGGGGTGGCGGGCAGTTCCCGGCGCACCGCGGCCAGGGTGGTCTCGTCCGCGGCGACCTCGACGACCCCTCCCGAGCGGCGGAGTTCGACCGTGAAGGGGTTCGCCGGGCCGGGCGCCGCCGCCGGCGCGAAGCGTTCCAGGTGGACCGCCGCCGGGTCCGGGGCAGCCGCCGTGACGGCCAGCATCAGCGGCTCGGGGCCGCAGCAGTAGACGGGCGTGCCCGGCCCGGCCGTGGTCAGCGGTGTCAGGTCGGGTCGGCCCGCCTCGTCCTCCGGGACCACCGTGACCCGGTCCCCGTAGGCGGCCAGTTCCGTCAGGAAGGGCATCGAGGCGCGCGAGCGGCCCCCGTACAGGAGGGTCCAGTCGGCGCCGGCCGCCGTGGCGGCCCGGAGCATCGGCAGGATCGGGGTGATGCCGATGCCGCCCGCGACGAAGACGTACGAGGGCGCCGGGACCAGCTCGAAACGGTTGCGCGGCGGGCGCAGTTCCAGTTCGGCGCCCTCGACCAGCTGGTCGTGCGCCTCGCGGGAGCCGCCGCGGCCGTCCTCGGCCAGCCGGACCGCGATGGTGTACCGGCCGCCGTCCGCCGGGTCGCCGCACAGGGAGTACTGGCGGACCAGGCCCGAGGGCAGGGTCACGTCCACGTGCGCGCCCGGGGTCCAGGCCGGGAGGTCCGGTGACTCCAGGGTCAGTTGCAGGACGCCCTCGGCCGGCTGCGTACGGGAGACGATCAGGGCGCGCAGCGCACGGCGCGGGGAGTGGCCCGACACCGGTGTCTCCAGGGCCGGCAAGGGCCAGAGCGGGGATCTGCCGATGCGGCGGTTCAGGGCGCGCCGGGTCACCCAGGCGGCGCCCGCGACCGCCGTGACCGCGAGGGCGCGCCTCATGCCCGCACCCCGCCGTTCGCGCCGGGGGAGGCGGCCAGGTAGGCCACCGCCTGGGCCGTCGAGCCCTCCTGGGAGGGGTGGTACGTGCGGGAGAGGTACTTCGGTATGGACTTCAGCATGGCGCCGCTGGTCGGCAGGACCCCCTGCCGCCCCGCCCGGAAGAACTGTCCGAAGGAGGCCTTGGCGGCGGCGTCCAGGTGCGGGTCGTTCTCCATGAAGAAGCGGACTCCGCGCTGCCACAGGAAGACCAGCGCGGTGAAGGCGGTGGCCCAGGTCCGGGCGCGGCGGCGGTAGTTGCCGTCCACGTGCATGAAGAGGTCGAAGGCCACCGAGCGGTGCTCGACCTCCTCGGCCCCGTGCCAGCGCAGCAGGTCCAGCATGGTGGGGTCGGCGCCCCGCCGGTCCAGGGCCTCGGCGTTCAGCACCCAGTCGCCCAGGAACGCCGTGTAGTGCTCGATCGCCGCGATCATGGCGACCCGCTCCATCAGCCACCAGTGCCGGGCCCTGCCCGGCGGGAGGGTGCGGTCGCCGAGCAGCTTCTCGAACAGCCAGTCCACCTGCGCGGTGTACGGGGTGGGGTCCAGCCCGAGCCGCTTCAGGTGGGGGAGCACGTCGTCGTGCGCGGCGGCGTGCATGGCCTCCTGGCCGATGAAGCCGACCACGTCCGCCCGCAGCCGCTCGTCCTTGATGTGGGGGAGCACCTGCTTGTAGACGTGCACGAACCAGCGCTCCCCCGCGGGCAGCAGCAGGTGCAGCACGTTGATCATGTGCCCGGCGAAGGGTTCGCCGGGCAGCCAGTGGAGCGGGGTGTCCTCCCAGCCGAAGGACACGTTCCGGGGCCTCAGGTCCACGTGTTCCGACGCCACGGGGGCGGGCGCGAGCGGCGTATTAGACATGGCGTCAATGTACTGATGGGTACAGGGAGTGAGAAGCCCCCTGCGCCGACTTCTCGCGCCGCCCCCGCCCACCGCCCCCGCCGGGCGGCGGCTAGCGCCCGGTGTTTCCGCTCACGAGCGCCCATTCGCGGTTCAGGGTGCCCAGGGGGATCTTGCGCTCGAAGACGGGCGTGCCGAACAGGGACAGCTGGAGGTGGAGGTTGCCGCTCAGGTCGAATCCGCCGTACAGCGCCCAGGCGCCGCTGACGGAGGTCTTGCCGTCACTGGACGCGCTCGCCTTGGCGTCGGCCTCGCCGCGCAGGTACGGGGCGAAGTCGGCGGTGACGCCGACGGCGCCGTAGAGGCCGACGGACGCCTCGGCGCCGAGCGCGCCCTTGACCTTGCCGGAAGCGGTGACGGTCGCCGTGACCGGCGTGCTCTTGACGCTGGACTGGCTGACCGGGGTCCAGCCCTTGCCGGCGGCGTAGCTGCCGCCGACCTTGAAGTCGCCCTTGACGTCCTGCTGGACGTCGAGGGTCACGCGGCCGTCGGCCTCCACCTGGATGTAGCAGGTCAGGTCGAGGTTGACGACGACCGGAACCGGACCGACCTGGATGACCGGAGAGCTGTGCAGCTTGGCGAAGGGGATCCGCTTGGGGGCTCCGGTGCTCGCGGCGGCGCGGCCCTGGAGCTTCCACTGCGAGGACCAGTCGCCGCTCATGCCGAGGAAGGCGCCGCGCGGGCCGGCGCCGCCGCCCGGGGTCCCGTCGTACGAGAACTCGACCTGCGGGGCGAGCTGGACGAAGCCGGTCACCGAGGCGCCGGCCGAGGCGGGGGCGTCCGGGGCGGTGTCGACGGAGGCGTCGACGTCGAGCCGCAGGTTCCCGAGCGGCAGCTTCGCGCCCTGGGGGCCGAAGCTCAGGCCCTGGCCCTTGGCCCAGGAGAAGGTGACGCCCTTCATCAGGGGCTCGACGGTGACCGCCGAGGGGTCGACGGGGACCTTGCCGTCGGCCTTGTCGTCGCCCAGGACGGAGTTCAGCGTCGTGGCGGCGGTCTTGACCTCGGTGCCGCGGTCGGTCTTGCCGACGACCTCGGTGACCTTGGCGAGCAGGCCGTTCGGGGCCCCCGGCGCCGGGGCGCTGGCGATGACGTCGCCCGCCGCGACCGGCTTGGCGGCCTCGGGGGACTTGCCCGGGGACGGCGTACGGGCGGGCCCCTCGGGGGCCGTGGCTATGACGGCCCGTCCGCTCTCCTTGTCGTAGGAGGCGACCTTCAGCGAGGACTTCTCGGTCTTGCCCTTTCCGTCGCCGCGGGACACGGCCGCGGGTGTGGGCGATCCCTGTGGCGCCGCGGCCACGTCGAGCTGCCGGGACGCGCCGTCGCCCGACGGGGCGAGGGTGGCGGGAGCGGCCGGTTCGGCGGCGCCGGTGTGGGGTGTGGAGGAGCAGCCGGTGGCGGCGAGCGCGAGGGCGGTCAGGCCGGGGAGCAGGAGGCGGCGGGCGAGCATGCGCACGTGGTTGACCTTCAGGCGGGTGAGGGGGGTGGGGGATTACCGACCGGTAACCGGAACCCGATCATGCCATGTGCGCGCTACGACCGTCATGTCCGGATCCCGCCAACTCCTCGGCCAGGCTTGGTCGTTGAATCTTCACCCGCCTCTGCGCCCCGGCCCGGTCTGCCTCCTTGCACGGTGTCCCCCGGCTGCCGCGGCGTCCCCGCCTACCGCGGCGTCCCCGCCGGCTACCGCAGCGTCCCCGCCTTCGTCCCGTCCGTGAGCTTGCCCGAGAGGTCCACCTGCGCACCGGCCGGCGCCTTGACCGCGAGCCGGTTGCCGTTCGCGGACCCGTTCACCCCGCCGCCCGACACCGACAGCGAGGCGAACTGCGCACTGCCCGCCGCCAGCACGTACCACTGGCCGGCACGGGACTTCCACAGCACGCCCGCCAGCACCCGCGGCTCCCGCGGCCCGCACGCCGCGGAACCCTCGGACTTGGCCGCCTGCGCCGCCGTCGCCGAGCCCGGGGCCAGGAACTGCGCCTGCACCCGGTCCGCCGCGCCCTGCCAGGTCTCGGCCCGCGTGCAGAGCCAGGTCGCCGTACCGTCGCCCTCCGGCAGCGGCTGCTTCGCGTACGTCCAGGCGTTGACCGCACGGACCCCGTGCGAGCGGACCGAGGGCAGCAGGCAGGCGATCTTCGACCAGTCGGCCAGTTCCGCGGCCTCCGTCACGTCGCGCTCGGCGCCGGGAGCGCCCGACGTCAGCCGGGCCGGGGTCAGTTCGCCGAGGTCGGTGATCAGCCGGGTGGTGCCGTCGCCGGTCAGGGCCAGGGCGTTCCAGCTCGTACAGCTGCCCGCCGGGGCCGGGCCCGCCACCGGGGGGGTCACCCCGTCCGGGGCCGGCTTCAGCACCGCCGCCGGGGCGCCGGGCTTGAGGAGGTCCCGCAGGGAGACGCCGGTGACCCAGGGCGCGGTGAGGTAGCGGACGTTGCCGTCGACCCGGCTGAGCACCAGCGCGGTCGCGGTGTCGGCCGAGGCGCCGTCGGTCCGGGCGAAGTCGAGGGCGGCGCCGGAGGTCCCGGTGCGCGGTTCGGCGTAGCGGACCACCCGCAGGCCGTCGTGGAACAGGACCACGACGGCCTGGTCGACGGCGCCCGCGAACAGCAGCTGCGCCGGTCCCATCGGCGGCCCGGCGGGGGTCCCCGGAGTGGCCGAGACGACCACGGAGGAGCCGGGCCGGGCCCAGACGGCCAGCGCCCGGCGCAGCAGGGCGGCGTCATCGGCGCGGTCCCCGCGGGCGGGCCAGGTGGAGAAGTCCGTACGGGAGGACGTGTGCCAGAGCGCGGGCGCGGCCCGGACCAGCTTCCCGGGATCCAGGGCCTGCTCGGCCGCGGCGTTGCGCGCGTAGAGCGGGGCCGCGGCCCCGTCCGAGCCCCAGCCCCCGCCGGGCAGCGCGAGCAGTGCCCCGCACACGGCGAGGGCGGCCGCGGCGGCCAGCCCGGCCCGGCCGAGCCGGCGCCGCCGCAGCAGGTCGGTGGGCCGGGCCTGGAGCACGCACGGGTCGAACTCGGGGGAGGCGAACAGGGCGTCGTTCGCCGGATCCCCGGACTCCGCGACGGCGGCGGCCGGATCCGGGACCCCGGCCTCGTCGAGCACCCGGAGCACCTCCGGCTCGGGCAGCCGCTCCAGGGCCCGCAGCACGCAGGCGGCCCGGCCGGGCCCGTCGAGGGTGGCCAGCCACTGGTCGAGGGCGAGCTCCTCGGCCCCGCCCGAGCGGGGGAACAGCCGCAGCCCCCACACCTGGGGGAGCAGCGGCGGGAGCTGCGCGCGCCGGGGGAGCGCCCGGAAGGTCAGCGGGATCCCCGCCTCCAGGGCGGCGCGCAGCACGCGGAGCCGGACGTAGGCGTAACCGGAGTCGTCCGCGCCGGCCCGCTGGCCCGGAACCCCTCCCTGCACGGCCGCCGCGGCCGCCGCGGCGTCCCGCCGCCCGCGCGGCAGCGCCCGCTGGACCAGCGAGTGGGCGGTGAGCACGCGCCGGTTGCGGCCGAGGGCGGGCGGCAGCACCAGATAGGCGAGCCGCACCAGCCGCGGGTAGTGCTCGACGATGGCGGCTTCGGCCTGCTCGACGTCCGGCGGCACGGGAGACACGGGAGGCAGGGAGCGGGTGGCGGTATCCGGCGCAGTCACGTTCAGCAGAACGAGCGAATCGTCGGATGGTCACCCGTCCGCAGTGCCTCCTTCGGGTGCGAGATTCCGGGGGTGTGGGGTCAGACCACCAGGCGGGCGCGCAGCGCGTCGACGGTCTCGTCGGGGACACCGAGCCCCTCGCGCACGTACTTCTCCATGGAGCCGTAACGCGTCTCCACCTCGTCCAGCGCCGCCTCCAGGTACGAGGGGAAGACGCCGATCAGCGCGAGCGCGATGTCCGGGTCCCCGCCGGCGGCGGTGAAACCCTCGATCATCGGGGCGAAGGCCTGCTTCACCGCGGGGTTGACGGAGAGGTATTCGGCCATCAGGGCCTCGTCGTCCGCTCCGAGCAGCGCCAGGATCACCGTCGCGCCCCAGCCGGTCCGGTCCTTGCCGGCCGTGCAGTGGAAGAGCAGCGGGCCCGCCGAGGGGTCGGCGGCCTCGGTGAGCAGCATCCGGTAGGCGGCCTGCGCGGAGACGGAGTTCACGAAGGACCGGTAGGTGTCGGCGAACAGTGCCTGGGCCTTGCCGCCGCCCAGGTGCTCCTCGGCCACGGCCGGGTCGGACAGCAGGTCCTTGAGCTGCGACGCGGGGGGCTTCTTGCCGGCCTCCCGCAGCTTGTCCGCGAGGACGTCGCCGATCAGCAGCCGGGCCCCGTCGGGTATCCGGTCGGGGTGGTCGGCGCGCTCGGCGTCGGTGCGGAAGTCGATGACGGTCCGCACGTCCAGGGCGGCCACCGCCGGATCGGCGTCGAGGTCGAGCCGGTCGAGCTGGCCGGAGCGCAGCACCAGGCCGGGGCGGACGGTGCGGCCGCCGGCGAGCGGGGTGCCACCGAGGTCGCGGAGGTTGGCGACGGTGGTGGAGGGGGTGGCGGTCATCGTGGCGGCTCCAGCGGTACGGTCATGCGGCGATTCAGGCAATTTTCTGATGTTTCGCCCCGGAAAGACAATCGAGGGCCAGCGAGACCCCGACGCCGATCCCGAGCGCGACCAGGTGGCCGGCGTCGGTGAAGGTGCGCCCGCGCTTCACCACGGGCGCCGCGGCGAGCACGAGCAGACCGGCCCGGGCGGCCGTACGGACCCGCCCGCGCGGCAGGGCCGAGGTCAGTGCGCCGAGCACGGCGTTGAAGCCGTAGCTCGTCCCCACGTCCAGGGAGCGCCGGGTCTGCGGATCGGTGGTCCTGCGCAGGACGCCGTACACGAGGAGGGTCGCCGTGGCGTGCCCGAACAGGAACACCGCGGCCGTCCACCAGGCGCCGTACGCGTACTCGGCGTACCCGAGGACGGCGACGAGCAGCAGGGCGTAGGGCAGGGGCATGGGCTCCTCGACGACGACGGCGCTGCTCAGCAGCGTCTCCCAGCGCCCGGCGGCGAGATTGTCGACATTCGTCGAGCAGGTGCGCAGCAGCCGCTCCCGCTCCGCCGGCCCGATCCGCTCCAGGGCGTACGCCCCGAGCTGGACCGCGCCGGCGTACACCGCTCCCAGTGGAATCGCGTTCACGCACCCATGATCGGATACCGCCCTCTGGCGGACACCGGCGGGCCCCGTGCGAACATGTCCCGGTCATGTCTGAGAAATCCGCGCCCCTGCGCGCCACGCGGGCCGCGATATTCGCGGCGATGTGTGTCGCTTTGGGTGCGGCGGGGCATTCGTACATGTCCGGCACTGATATCCCTCTGACTGGCCTTCTGAGTGCTTTTGCCGTGACCGGCGCGCTCGCCTGGCTCGCCGCCGGCCGGCGGCGCGGTCCCGTGGGCATCACCGCGGCCGTGCTCTCCGTCCAGGGCGTGCTGCACCTCCTCTTCTCGGGGAGCCGGGCCACGGGGCACGCCACCGCCGCGCCCGCCGCGATGGAGGGACACCACCACCACGTACCCGCCGGCGGCCCCGGCGCGGGGCACATGGCGGGTGCGGCGGACATGGCGGGGAGGCCGGACGCGGCGGGGAGCGCGGACGCGGCAGGGGTCGCGGACGCGGCAGGGATCGCCGACGTCCCCGGGATGGCCGACATGGCGAGCTTGGCCGACCTGGCCGACCTGGCCGCGATGGCCGCCCACGGCGGCGCCGGGATGATCGCCGCACACCTGCTCGCCGGACTGCTCTGCGCCGCCTGGCTGGCGCGCGGCGAGGCCGCCGTCTTCCGGCTGGCCCGGGTCCTGGGAGCCGCCGCGCTGCACGCGGCCCGGCCGCTCGCCCGCGCAGTCGCCCTGGTACGGGCGCGGGTGGCCGCCGTACCGGTTCCGCCCGTCTTCCCCGCCCCCTACGAGCACCCGCGCGGCCTGCGCGGGGCCGTGCACGCCCATGCCGTGGTGCGCCGCGGGCCCCCCGGACCGGGTCCGTTCCCCCGCTTCACGGCCCCCGGCCGTCCTGCTCGCGCCTGACCCGGCGCTCCCTCGGCACGAGGGATGGCGAGACCTGGGGCCGATGTCCCCATGCCTTCGCCAACACCGAGGAACCCCCATGTCTCTTGACGAGGTTCAGGACGTCCGCACCCCGGACGCCGACCCGGCCGACCTACCCAAGAGCCGCGGCGGCGGCTGGTCCGCCCTGCGGCCGCTGCTTCTGCGCATGCACTTCTACGCGGGTCTGCTGATCGCTCCGCTGCTCCTCCTCGCCGCCGCCACCGGCCTGCTCTACGCGGCCTCCTGGCAGGCCGAGAAGATCGTCTACGCCGACGAGCTGACCGTCGCCCGCGTCGGCGAGAGCGTCCTGCCGCTCAGCGCCCAGGTCGCGGCCGCCCAGGGAGCCGCCCCCGAGGGCTCGGTCGTGTCCGTGTGGCCGGCCCCCGACTCCGAGGCCACCACCCGGGTGATCATGGAGAGCGAGGGGCTCGCGGAGGGCCAGACCCTCACCGTGTTCGTCGATCCGTATACGGCCGAGGTGCGAGGGCAGCTCGAAACCGCCGGTGACGCGCTGCCCCTGCGGGCCTGGCTGAGCGAGTTCCACTCCAGCCTCCAGCTCGGGGAGTTCGGCCGGAACTACAGCGAACTCGCCGCCAGCTGGATGTGGGTGGTCGCGCTCGGCGGACTCGCCCTGTGGATCGGCCGCCGCCGCAAGCGGAAGGCGCAGCTCGTCCTTCCGGACCGCAAGGCCACCGGCCGCCGCCGCACCCTGTCCTGGCACGGGGCCGTCGGCCTGTGGGCCGTCGCCGGACTCGTCGTCCTCTCCGCCACCGGCCTGACCTGGTCCAAGTACGCCGGCGAGAACATCGGGCAGCTCCAGGACAGCCTGGGCGGGGCCACGCCCGCCGTCTCCGCGAAACTGACCGCCGGCGCGGACTCCGGCTCCGACGAGCACGCCGGGCACACCATGCCGGACGGCACGCCGATGGCCCCGACGCCCGCGCCCACCGCCGACGTCGGCCTCGACCAGGCCGTCGCCGCCGCCCGGGAGGCCGGAGTCACCGAGTCGATCCGCGTGACCCTGCCCGCCAAGGGCAAGGGGTACGTGGTCAAGGAGCAGGACAAGCAGGTGCCGGTGCACTTCGACGCGGTCGCGGTCGACCCCGCCGACGGGCGGGTCATCGACGAACTGCGCTTCGCCGACTACCCCCTGCTCGCCAAGATGACCCGCTTCGGCATCGACCTGCACATGGGTCAGACCTTCGGTCTCGCCAACCAGATCGCGCTGGCCGCGCTCGCCGTCGCCGTGATGTTCCTCGTGTTCTGGGGCTACCGGATGTGGTGGCTGCGCCGGCCGACGAAGGACCGCAAGCTGTCCGTGGGCCGGGCGCAGCCGCGCGGCGCCTGGCGGAAGCTGCCGGTGACCACGCTCCTGCCGCTGGCCGCGGTGACGGCCGTGGTCGGCTGGTTCGTCCCGCTGCTCGGGATCAGCCTGGCCGTCTTCGTCGTGGTCGACGTCCTGCTGGGCTTCGTCGCGGGCCGCCGCGCCAAGGCGGCCGCCCCGGCCGCCCCGGCGGCGTGACCGCCTGACCGCCTGACCGTCCGACGCACGCGGGCCCGTACTCCATCCCGGAGTACGGGCCCGCCGCGTACGGTCGCCAAGGCCGGTCAGGGCGCGTACTTGTAGCCCACCCGGCGCACCGTCTGGATGGCGCCGCGGTGGGACGCGCCCAGCTTGCGGCGCAGGCGGGCGATGTGCACGTCCACGGTCCGGCCGTCGCCGACGTGGCCGTAGCCCCAGACCGTGGTGACCAGCTGGTCCCGGCTGTGCACCCGGTGCGGGTGCTGCACGAGGTGGGCCAGCAGCTCGAACTCCAGGTAGGTCAGGTCGAGCACCCGGCCGTCGACCTCGGCGGTGCGCTGCGCCGAGTCGATGCGGACCAGGGCGTCACCCGCCGGCGCGGCGGCGGTGGGGGCCGGGGCCGGGACCGCGGTGGGCGCGGCCGGGGCGGCCACGGTGTGCGGGGCGAAGCCGAGGGGCGGCTGCTGGTCGGCCGGTACGAGCACCAGGTAACCGATCATCGGCGGCTGGCCGGGCAGCGTCGGGAGGGTGTGCTGGGGCGCGGGCAGCCAGGTGGCCCCCGGCGGGAGCAGGTCCACGACCCGGGCCACCTCGTCCCGGTCCACGGAACGCAGCCGGTGGCGCGGATGGGGCGGATAGGGCAGGGAAGCGGTCGCGGCGGAGGCGGCGGAGGTGAGGGTGCGGGTGTTCGCCATGAGTGGTCAGCTCTTTCACGCGGAAGGGTCGGCAGGGAGACGTACGGACGTCATCGATGTCGCACCGCGCAGACCGAAGGCCTGAGGGGAGGTCAGAGGGGGAGATCCCGGAGGCTTTAGAGGGCCGGCGCGTTCTTCGCGCGGCAACACTCCCGGTCGAAATCGTGATCCTGACGGGAGGGCCAGAACGGCTCGAGGTCGCTGCGACCTGACGAGGTGTGCGGGTGGCTGGCCATGGCCCCATTCAAGCAGATGTCATGTCCTGCGGGCAGACCACGTCTCATATCATGGATCGGAATCTCATATTCCGCCACCAGTGCACGCCAAACCGGGACAATCCCATCAACTCCCCAGCCGCTTAAGCCAGTCCACCCCGACAACCCGTATCGCATCGTGGGCACCCCCACTCCACTCCCACGCGAGCCCCTCACCCTCCAGCGCCGCGACGACCTCCCGTCCGACCGCGACCGTGAGCGCCTCGTCGGGCTCGAACGCCCCGTACATCAGGAACAGGTCGTGGCCCGCGGCCGCCCCCTCGGTGCTCTGCGCGTGGAAGAACACGAACCCGCGCGCATCCTCCTCGCCGTCCGCCCGGATCTCGGCGAGACCGCAGCTGCGGCAGCAGGTGAAGTTCTCCCGCGCGGTGACGCCCGACGCCTCCAGTGCGGCGAAGGCGCGGGTGATGCGCTCCGGGTCGGTCTCGCCCACCCAGTCGGCCTGCTCGGCCAGCCGCTCCCGCCAGAGCCGGTCCACCAGGTGCGCGGCCTGGACGGCGGAGACCGGCCGGACGTCGCCGTCGACGAGGTACTCCTCGGCGGACTCGGCCAGCGCCCCAGGCCCGTCATAGCCGCAGCGCAACCACCCGCGCACCGCCTCCGCCAGCTCCCGCTCCACCGCGGGATCGAGGGGCGGCATCTGCATGCCCGACGCGGGGTGTTCGTAGGACTCGCCGGGCTCCGTCTGGATCCTGATCGCCATCATCCGGTCACCGTGGCACGGGGGACTGACAACGCCCGCCGGGCCTGTGGGGGCGCGGCGGGCGTTGGGGGTGGTGCGGGGGAGCCGGGGTCAGACCAGGCCGTCCTTCTCCAGGCCGGTGCAGCAGGTGTCCGTGATGAGGCGGGTCACCACGTACGGGTCCACGTTCGCGTTCGGACGGCGGTCCTCGATGTAGCCCTTGCCGTCCTTCTCCACCTGCCACGGGATGCGGACCGAGGCGCCGCGGTTCGAGACGCCGTAGCTGTACTCGTTCCACGGGGCGGTCTCGTGCAGGCCGGTCAGGCGGTCGTCGATGCCGGCGCCGTAGTTCTTCACGTGGTCGAGCGGCTTGCTGCCCTCGCCCAGGGCCTCGCACGCGGAGATGATCGCGGGGTACTGCTCGCGCATCGCCTTCGTGGAGAAGTTGGTGTGCGCGCCCGCGCCGTTCCAGTCGCCCTTGACCGGCTTCGGGTCCAGGGTCGCGGAGACGTTGAAGTCCTCGGCGGTGCGGTAGAGCAGCCAGCGCGCGATCCACAGCTGGTCGGAGACCTCCAGCGGGCCGACGGGGCCGACCTGGAACTCCCACTGGCCGGGCATGACCTCGGCGTTGATGCCGGAGATGCTCAGGCCCGCCGCGAGGCAGTGGTCCAGGTGCTTCTCGACGATCTCGCGGCCGAAGATCTCGTCCGAGCCGACACCGCAGTAGTAACCGCCCTGCGCCGCCGGGAAGCCGTTGACCGGGAAGCCGAGCGGGCGGGAGCCGTCGAAGAAGGTGTACTCCTGCTCGATGCCGAAGATCGGCTCCTGCGCGGCGAACTTCTCGGCGACCGGACGCAGCAGCGCGCGGGTGTTCGACTCGTGCGGGGTCATGTCGATGTTCAGGACCTCGCACAGCACCAGGACGTTGTCCCCGCCGCGGATCGGGTCCGGGCAGGAGAAGACCGGGTTGAGCACGCGGTCGGAGGCGTGGCCCTCGGCCTGGTTGGTGCTCGATCCGTCGAAGCCCCAGATCGGCAGCGCGTCGCCGTCCGAGAGGATCTTCGTCTTGGAGCGAAGCTTCGCCGTCGGCTCGGTGCCGTCGATCCAGATGTACTCAGCCTTGTAGCTCACGGGCCCCATCCTCAGACTCTGCGGGTGCTGCTGGTCGCTGCTTCATCGCTGCGGTGATGACCGCAGCGTGCCCGCCCGCGATTTCCCTTCCGTTGCCCATGTGTGAACCCCGTGTTACCGAGGTTTACGCCGCAGGTCGGGTGGGCTGTGCGGGCCGCGAGCGGGTTGGGGGTGGAACGCCCGTCCGGGTGGGGCAGACTGAGCGGGTGAGCATTTCGTCTGATGTGAACCCCATCGGAGAGCCCCGACCGCGGGTCGGACTGCTCGGCACCGGGCCCTGGGCGCACCGCACCCACGCGCCCGCCCTCGCCGCGCACCCCGGCTCCGACTTCGCCGGCGTGTGGGGCCGCCGGCCCGAGGCCGCGGCCGAGCTGGCGCGCGCGCACGACGTGAAGGTGTACGAAGACCCCGACCAGTTGTTCGCCGAGTGTGACGCCGTGGCCTTCGCCCTGCCGCCCGACGTCCAAGCCCCGCTCGCCGTCCGCGCGGCCGCCGCCGGCTGCCACCTGCTGCTCGACAAACCCGTCGCGACGACGGTAGAGGACGCCAGGGCCGTCGCCGACGCGGCCGCCCGCCACGGCGTCGCCTCCGTCGTCTTCCTCACCCTGCGCTTCGCCGAGCCCACCGCCGGCTGGGTCGCGGAACAGGCCGGACGCCCCGGCTGGTTCACCGCGGCCGCGCACTGGCTCGGCGCCGTCTTCCCGCCCGACGGCACGCCCAGCGCGTACGCCGACTCGCCCTGGCGCAAGACCAAGGGCGGGCTGTGGGACGTCGGCCCGCACGCGCTCTCCGTACTCATCCCGGTCCTCGGCGAGGTCACCGAGGTCAGCGCCACCCGGGGCCCCTCCGACGTGGTCCAGCTGGCGCTTCGGCACACCTCCGGCGCGGCCAGCACCGCCGTCCTCAGCCTGGGCGCGCCGCGCGCGGCCGCCGGCGTGGGCCTGCAACTGCGCGGCACCGAGGGCGTGTACGAGCTGCCCGGCTGGAGCGACGTACCGGGGGCCTACGGCCGCGCCCTGGACGCGCTCCTCACCGCCGCCCGCACGGGCGTGCCGGATCCGCGCGGCGCGGAGTTCGGGGCCCGGCTGACGGAGATCCTCGCGGAGGCGGAGGCGCAGCTCCCCGGGTGACGCGGGGGACGGTGTGTCACGTTGACGGCCGCCCTACTTGATGACCGCGTTCGCCACGATGATGGCCAGGCCGATGGTGGCGTCGGCCAGGCCGATCAGCAGGGCCGAGGTCATCCGGTAGCCCACGCGCAGCGCCACGACCGACCCCCACGCGAACAGCAGCGCGGTGTTCAGGCCGAGCCCGGCGGCGGTCACCCCGTAGGAGTCCCAGTCGACGAGCCCGGAGATGACCAGCAGCAGCACGGTGGGGAGGGTGGCCGCGATCATCGGCCACTCGTGCCACAGCGCCAGGACCAGCAGCCGCCACCGGTGCGAGGCGGAGTCCTGCCGGTGGGAGGCCATGTGGTGCGCGTAGCCGTGCGCGAGCGCGGCCGTGGCCGCCGTGACGAGCACCCAGCTGGCGTCGTAGAAGGGGGTGAAGTCCCCGCCCTTCTGGTCCAGCGCGGCCAGCAGTCCGCTGGCCAGGACCGTCCCGTACACCCCGCCGAACATCCAGTCGGCGCCCCGCCGCGCCGGCGGCACCGGACGTGCGCCAGGGCTGGTCTGGGGCTGCTGCTCGTTCACGACGGGTCCTTTGGTGTGCTTCGTCCATCTTTGGTACGCAAGCCACCCTACGAGGTGCCAGGTGGGGGCGAGATGAAGGCCGCCGCATCCGCCCCCGCGAACACGGCGTGGGCGGCCGTCAGGAAGCGGCGTACGGTGTCCCGTTCGGCGGGGTCGAAGCCGTCGAGCACCTGGAGCACCCCGTCGATCAGGGGGCCGAAGAACTCCCGGCCCAGACGGATCGCCGCCGGCTCCACGCGCAGCAGGATCCGCCGGCGGTCGCGCTCGTCGCGGACCCGTGCCACGTGGCCGAGCCGCTCCAGCCGGTCGATCACGGCGGTGGTGCCGGCCGAGTTGAGGCCGAGCCGGGCGCCCAGCAGGCCGGCGGTGGCCGGCTCGTCCGCGCGGGCCGCGTCAAGCAGGCAGATCAGGGCCCGTACGTCGGTGGCGTGCATGCCGTTGCGGGCGGCGAACTCCGCTTGGCGCAGGCCGAACTCGACGGTCACCGCCCGCAGGAGGTGCACCAGCTGCAGGTTGTTGTCGTCCACATCGCCTCCGTCTAGAATCTCTCGCTGAGCGAGACATTGGAGCCCGCCATGTCCCCTGCTCCGTCCCGGACATCCTCCTTCCGCGCCGCCTACGACGAGGCGCTCGGCCAGTGGCCCGGGCCCGTCGAGGCCGTCGACCTGCCCACCCCGTACGGGAGCACCCGCGTCAACAGCTGCGGCCCGGCCGGGGCTCCGCCGCTCGTGCTGCTGCCCGGCGGCGGGTCCACCTCCACCGTGTGGGGCGCCGTCGCCGCCGCCGGGGCCGCCCGCACGCACCGGCTGCACGCCGTGGACCTGGTGGGCGAACCCGGACTCAGCGTCCCGGCGCCCGGGCGGGCGATCCGATCCGCCCCGGACCTGGTCGGCTGGCTCGACGCGGTCCTCGACGGGCTCGGCGCGCACGGACCGGTGACGCTCGGCGGGCACTCGTACGGGGCGTGGATCGCCGCCCACTACGCCGCCGGGCGCGCGGCCCGGCTCGGCCGCCTCCTGCTGATCGACCCCACCCAGGTCTTCACCGGGCTCCGCCCCGGGTACGTGCTGCGCGCGCTGCCCGTGCTGGTGCGGCCCACCCCGGAGCGGATCCGCTCCTTCCTCGGCTGGGAGGCCCGCGGGGCCGCCCTCGACCCGGCCTGGCTGCGGCTGCAGGAGGAGAGCGCCGGCTTCCCCTCCGTACGCCCGGTCACCGGGCCGCGCCCGGCCCTGGCCGGGCTGGGCACGCGGGTCGACGTCCTCTTCGCGGAGCGCGCCCGCTGCCATGGCGCGGGCCGCGCGGCGCGGGTCGCCCGTGCGGGGTTGCCGGGTGCGCGGGTCGAGGTGCTGCCCGGGGTCGGGCACCACGCGCTGCCGCTGACCGCGGCCGGGCAGATCACCCGCCGCCTCTGACGGCGCCGCCGCCACCCCTCCCGGGGCTCCGCCCGGACCCGCTCCTCAAACGCCGGAGGGGCTGGCTGGTGCGGCAAGGCCGAATGGTGCGGCTCAAAGCCCGGGGCTCCGCCCCGCACCCCGCGCCTCAAACGCCGGCGAGGCTGGATTTGGTGCGGCGCGGCTGAAGTAGTCCGGCGAGGCTGGAAGGTGTAGCGGAGGCTGGAGTGGTGCGGTGGGGTTGGACGGTGCGGCTCAAAGCCCGGGGCTCCGCCCCGCACCCCGCGCCTCAAACGCCGGCGAGGCTGGAGTAGCGCGGCGGGGCTGGATTTGGTGCGGCGCGGCTGGAGTAGTGCGGCGAGGATGGAACTTGTGCGGCCCGGCTGGATGGTGCGGCAAGGTCGCAGGGGCTGGGTCAGCAGCCGGGACGGTTGGGTCGGGGTCGGGTGTGTGTCGGGGTGATCCCCGCAGGGCGTCGAACGCAAGGTGCCCCCAGCTGTCCGACCCCTCGTCACGTTCGGCGCCCGAGGAGACGCCCCGGCGCGCGCCCGACCCCGGCACAACCGGCCCCCCCCGAAGCCCGGGCCCGGCGAGATCGGCCCCCATGACCGGCCCGAGCGGCGCAGCCACCCGGCCCGGCCCCAGCCCAACCGGCCCCACCCGCACCCCGGCCCGAGCGGCGCAGCCAGCCGGCGCTCGGCTCCGGCCCAACCGGCCCCGGCAACCGGCCCCGGCACAACCGGCCCCCGCCCGAGCGGCGCAGCCAACCGCAGCCAACCGGCAGGCAACCCGCCGGGCTAGGCCCTGCGGGAGAGGGCCTCGCGCACGGCCTCCTCCGAGCGGGCGACCACCGCCGAGCCGTCCTCGGCGGTGATGATCGGGCGCTGGATCAGCTTCGGGTGCGCGGCCAAGTGGGCGATCCACTGCCCGCGCGCCGCGTCGGTCGCCTCGCGCGGCAGCTCCCGTACGCCGGTCTCCCCGGCCAGCGGATCCGAGGTGCGCGTGATGTCCCACGGCTCCAGCCCGAGCCGGCCGAGCACCTCGCGGATCTCGTCCTCGGAGGGCACGTCCTCCAGGTACCGCCGCACGGTGTACTCGGCGCCCTCGGCGTCCAGCAGGGTCAGTGCGCTGCGGCACTTGGAACACGCGGGATTGATCCAGATCTCCATGCCGCCAACCCTATCCAGGGCCGGTCTGGCCAGGGGCTTTTGTCAGTGGTCCCCGGTAAAATCGAGGGAGAACGACAGGAAGCCAACTACCGTTTGGGAGGCTGTAGATGGCCACTGCCACCACCGTCCAGCCCGTCAAGAAGAAGCCGCTGCCGGCGGGCCTGCCCCGCGAGTGGTACGAGAGCCACAACCGCCGCCTGAAGGCGATGCGGCTGGCGATATCCCTGCTCGACTCCGGGACGTACGACCCCCGGCGCGCCACCAACCGGAAGATCCGGACGATGGCCGTCCGGACGGGGATCCACCGGCCGTCGAACGTCACCTGCAAGATGGTGCGCGCGTTCATCAAGGAGTCGTAGGCCGGGCCGCCCGGTCATCCGCCGCTCATCCCGATCCGTCCGGGGAGAGCAGCAGCAGGGCCACGTCGTCGCGCGGACCGCCGTCCGTGAAGGCCGCGAGGTCCCGCCACACCGCCCGGACCAGGCCGCCCGGGTCCCGTGCCAGCACGGGCACCCGGGCGGCCAGGGGGTAGAAGTGCCCCGCCGCGTCCCGGGCCTCGGTCACGCCGTCGGTGTGCAGCAGCAGCTGGTCCCCGGGCCGCAACGGCAGCTCCGCCACCGCCGGGGGCGGCCCCGCGAGCCCCAGGCCCAGCGGCGGGCCCGGTTCCACCACCAGTTCCTCCACCACCGCCCCGCGCAGCCGCAGGGCCGGCGGATGCCCGCACGACACGATCCGTACGAGGTCCAGCCCCGGCGGGAACTCCAGCAGCACCGCCGTCGCGAACAGCTCGGGGTGCTCGACGGAAGCCGCCTTCGCGTCCGCCACCAGCCGCCGGTCCAGCCGGCCCGCCACCGCCGCCAGTCCGCCGTCGTCGATCACGCCCTCGCGGAAGGCCCCGAGCAGCGCCGCCACCGTGCCCACCGCCGCCAGGCCGTGCCCCTGCACGTCCCCGACCAGCGCCCGCACGCCGTACGGCCCGGCCCGTACGTCGTACAGGTCGCCGCCGACCAGGGTGCCGCGCTGCGCCGCCCGGTAGAGCCCCGAGCAGCGCACCGCGCCCACCCGTTCCGGCACCGGCGGGAGCACCGCCAGCTGGGCCGCCTCGGCCACCGTCCGCACGCTGACCAGCTGGGCGTCCCGGCGCTGCCGGACCCAGGCGATCACCACGCTGAGCAGCCCGACGACGGCCACCGTGGCCAGGTCCGTGCCGCGGGCATGACCGACGCCGAGGTCCGGCAGCCCCAGCAGCAGGAGGACGACGGCGGCGAAGACCGCGGTTCCGCCCGCCCCGTACGCGAAGGCCGCCACCGGGGGCAGGCCCGCCAGGAAGAAGCCCAGCTCCGCGCCCGGAGTGAGCGCCTGCGCGAGCACGAGCGCCACCAGGGCCGCCGCGGGCGCGATCCGGGCCCAGCGCGGCGGCGGCTCCCCGCGCAGCCTGCCAGGCTCCTCGCGTCCGCGTCTCACCCTTCCACCCTGGTACGCGGGCCCGGCCCGCGCACCCCGGACCGGCCCGCCGGGTGGCCTCGTACGGCCCGTGCCGGGAAAGTGGTGGCGTGACGGGAAACGAGGGCTCGGGGAAGGCGCCCAGCCGGGCGCACATCGAGGCGCACGGAACGGGCGACGGCGCGCAGAGCGCCGAGATCAGCACCCGGCTGAACTGGCTGCGCGCGGGGGTGCTCGGAGCCAACGACGGGATCATCTCCACCGCAGGCCTGGTGGTCGGCGTGGCCGGGGCCACCACCTCCCGCTCCGCGATCCTGGCGGCGGGGGTCGCCGGGCTGCTCGCGGGCTCCCTGTCGATGGCGGCGGGGGAGTACGTCTCCGTCAGCTCGCAGCGGGACTCCGAACGGGCCGCGCTGGACATGGAGCGGCGGGAGCTGGCCGAGGAGCCGGAGGCGGAGCTCGACGAACTCACCGACCTGCTCGCCGAGCGGGGGCTGAGCCGGGGGGTGGCCCGGGCGGCGGCCGAGCAGCTGACGCAGCGGGACGCGCTGCGGGCGCACGCCCGGGTGGAACTCGGGATCAACCCCGACGAGCTGGCCAACCCCTGGCACGCGGCCTTCGCCAGCCTCATCGCCTTCACGGTGGGGGCGGTGCTGCCGCTGCTGGCGATCCTCCTGCCGGGGCCGTCCGCGCGGGTACCGGTGACGGTGGTGGCGGTGGTCGCGGCGCTCACGCTGTGCGGGGTGCTGAGCGCGCGGCTCGGCGGGGCGCCTGCGCTTCGCGCGGTGGCGCGGAACGTGGGCGGGGGCGCGCTGGCCATGGCCGTCACCTACGCGGTGGGCACCTGGCTCGGCACGACCTGAAGACCGGGGCTCCCTTTTCGGCCCCGCCGGCGTGTGAGGCGCGGGCGCGGAGCGCCGTGGGGTGACGGGCGGGAGGCAGGGCGCCGCGCCCGGAGGCGTACGGTCGGCGCGGCCACCCTCCGGGGAAGAATGGACGCATGCGTATCGCAGTCACCGGCGCGACCGGGCTCATCGGCAGTGCACTCGTGCGGTCCCTCCGGGCAGACGGGCACGAGGTGGTGCGGTTCGTGCGGCGGGAGCCGGCGGCCGCGGACGAGCAGCGGTGGGACCCCGCGCGCGGGTACGTCGACCCCGCGGGGCTGGCCGGCTGCGGGGCCGTCGTGCACCTGGCCGGGGCCGGCATCGGGGACCACCGGTGGACGGCCGCGTACAAGAAGGAGATCCGGGACAGCCGGGTGCTCGGGACCGCCGCGATCGCCCGGGCCGTGGCCGCGCTCGACGAACCGCCCGCCGTGCTCGTCAGCGGTTCCGCCGTCGGCTACTACGGCGACACCGGCGACCGGGCCGTGGACGAGGACGCCCCCGCCGGGCAGGGCTTCCTGCCCTCGGTCTGCGTGGAGTGGGAGGCGGCCGCCGCCCCCGCCCGCGATGCCGGGATCCGGACCGCCTACGCCCGTACCGGACTGGTCGTCTCCCGCGAGGGCGGGGCCTGGGGCCGGATGTTCCCCCTGTTCCGTGCCGGTCTCGGCGGCCGGCTCGGCGACGGCCGCCAGTACTGGCCGTTCATCTCCCTCCGGGACGAGGTCGCGGCCCTGCGCCACATCATCGACACCCCCGGCATCGAAGGCCCCGTCAACCTCACCGCCCCCGAGCCGCTGACCAACCGCCAGGTCACCGCCGCGATGGGCCGGGTGCTGCACCGGCCCGCGCTGCTGCCCGTACCGGCGCCGGCCCTGCGCCTCGTGCTCGGGGAGCTCTCCGCGGACGTGCTGGGCAGTCAGCGCGCCCGTCCCGCCCGGCTGCTGGCGTCCGGCTTCGTCTTCCGCGACCCCGGCATCGAGCAGGCCATCCGCGCCGCGCTCTGAACGGCGTACCCGAGTGCCGCGCGTGCCGGCCCGGGGAGGCGCGCCGCGTGCGACCGCCGTGCGACCGTTCGTGACCCGGATGCGACCGTCGTGCGACCGGAGTTGACCGTAATACCCAGTCGAACTCGGGTTCCCGTGGAGCCGGTTGGGGGAAGGAGGATCCCCACACAGCCGCGCCGACCTCGGGGAGGGGCACGTGCTCAGCAGCGCACACCATGCCGCGCACCATGCGGACGTCGTCATCGTAGGAGCCGGAGTCTCCGGACTCGCGGCCGCGCAGCACCTGATCGCAGCGGGAGTCACGGTCACCGTCCTGGAGGCCGCGGACGACCCCGGCGGCCGGATGGCCACGGAGTCGGCCGACGGGTTCCGGCTGGACCGGATCGGCCAGCTGCTCAACACCTCGTACACGGAGCTCGAACGCACCCCGGGCCTGCAGGCCCTGACCCTGCGGCCCTTCGTGCCCGGGGTCCTGGTCCACACCGACGGCAAACAGCTGCGGGCCGGGGCCCTCACCCCGGCCCGGGCCCTGGCCAGCGGCTCCCTGGACCAGGCCCGGCTCAGCGCCGCCCTCGGCCGGCTCGCCGCCCTGCCCGAGGACAAACTGCTCGCCCGTCCCGAACGCACCGCGCACGCCGCCCTGCGCTCCCGCGGGCTGCCGCCGCGCACCCTCAACGGGGTGCTGCGGCCGCTGCTCGCCGCCCTGCTCCGCGATCCGGAGCTCACCACCTCCAGCCGGGTCGCGGACCTCGCCCTGCGGACCTTCGCCCGCGGTCGCCTCGCCGTGCCCGAGGGCGGCGCGGCGGCCCTGCCCGACCTGCTCGCCGCCGCCCTGCCGCCCGGCACCGTCCGGACCGGCATCCGGGTCAGGTCGGTGGCGACGAACCTGGTCACCACCGAGGAGCACGGCGACTTCAGCTGCCGCTCCGTCCTCCTCGCCACCGGCGCGCGCGCCGCCGCCGAGCTGCTGCCCGGCCTGCGCGTGCCCGCCTTCCACGAGGTCACCGTCCTGCACCACGCCACCGCCACGCCCCTGTCCCGGGACGGCTCGCTGCTCCTGGACGCGGACCCCAAGTGGCCCGTCGCGCACACCGCCGTGATGAGCGCGGTCGACCCGACGCGGGCCCCGGCCGGCCGGAGCCTGGTCACCACGACCGTGCTCGGACCGCCACCGCCCGTACGGACGGTCGCCTCGCGCCTCGCCCGGCTCTACGACACCGCCGCCCGGGAGTGGGAGCTGCTGGCCGTCCACCACACACCCGAGGCGGTACCCGCCATGCCCCCGCCCCACGACCTGCGGCGCCCGGTACGGGTGCTGGCCGGGCTGTACGTGTGCGGCGACCACCGCGACACCAACACCGTCCAGGGCGCCCTGCACTCGGCACGCCGGGCCGCCGGCGCCCTCCTGCGCGATTTCGGCATCCCGCTCCCGGCCACCGCGGAGCCCGCACTTCCGGTGGCGGCCTGAGAACCACCCGGCCCGGGGGGGGGGGGGGGGGGGGGGGGGGGGGGGGGGGGGGGGGGGGAAGGGGGGGGGGTGGGGGGGGGGGGGGGGGGAGGTGCGTGGGGGGAGGGGGGTGCGGGCCAGGAGTAG